>NZ_JCAJRU010000080.1:0-19274 GCF_059447605.1 Paenibacillus sp. N119s
AGATTTGATAGCGATCCTGTCACAGGTTGGAGCCAATCCGGATTTGCTATTAAGCGATATTCAGGTGAATTCAAGCGAGCAACCGAAAGGCTTCTCGCCAGATTCCATTGACTTTGTTTTCTAAATCAGTTTTCTAAAAATGAATGATTTGACTTATTTGACTTTGCATGTGCAGGGGCGGCGGCTTGTCCGACTGCCCTTGCCTGCAAAGTACTATTTTTCCGACATAATGCTCATTTACGTAGCAACGTACCATTCCAACCGGGGTACAAACCCCATGAAGCAGGAGGGATGTCATTGAAAGCCTTATTTGAGAAGGAAAAAAATTACTGGAGTCATAAGCTGGAATCTGAGGATCATATCATCTGTTTGCCATATACCAATCGTCTGTCCAGGGATACAACTGCAACGAATTCTAACTGTCATACGCACACGTTTACATTTCCATTAGAAATTTCCAAAAGAATATCATCTATAACAGGTGGGGCTCCATGGGCTGTTTTTATGGTCCTGCTTGCTGGAGTAGAAAGCTTATTGCATAAATACACAGGTGAGGAATGTGTGCTGCTGGGCATTCCAGTAGCCAAGTCTGGCAACGGTGCTACCAAGCCGATCAACCATCTGCTTCTATTAAAAAATACGCTAGATTCATCAACAACCTTCAAAACCTTGCTGTCTCAAATCAAAACCTCTGTCAGCGAAGCAATTGGACACCAAAATATCCCTTTTTGGAACTATACCGAGGGACTTGAAATTCCGCGTAACGAGAACGATAAGCCTCTTATTCACACCACGGCATCCCTGCAAAACATTCACACTTCTGATTTTCTGAACCATGTGCAATCTGAATTGGATTTTCAATTTCAATGGGAAAATGCAGCGGTTTCCCTGAATGTGACATACAGCAGCGACCGTTATGACCAGATGACGATTAAACGCTTTGTTGAGCAACTATTACGGCTGTACAGCGTTGTTTTGCATCAGCCAGAGTTGGAGATTTGCACAGCACAAGTGCTGTCAGAGCAAGAAGTAGAGCAGTTGGTTCATACCTTCAACGATACAGTTGTAGATTATCCGAGTCATACGTCCATTCATGAATTGTTCGAGATGCAGGCGAAGCAGACACCTCAGCAGGTGGCAGTAGTGTCTGGACAAGATAGCCTGACCTATGGAGAATTAAATGAAAAGGCTAACCGACTGGCTCATTCTTTACTTAAGCAGGGAATTCGCACCGAGCAGACGGTCGGCATTGTAGCTGAACGCTCGATAGAGATGATCGTAGGTATGCTCGCAATTCTTAAAGCGGGCGGGGTGTATGTTCCGATTGATTCCGAATACCCGGACGAACGCGTGCGCTATTTGCTGGAGGATTCCGGTGCCGAAATACTACTTGTGCAGAAAATAGAACATCGGCCCGCTGAGTTTAAAGGAATGGTGCTTGATTTAAGTGATGCTGCGATTTATGGAACGGATGATGTTGATCGTTACGATCCAATTTTGTCGAATGATCATGGGACAAATACGGATCTGGCTGATATGGCATACGTGGACTGCCTAAATCCGTTTTACTCTATTTCTGCCAGTTCCGAACTTGCTTCTACTTCAACCACACAACCAGAAACCATACAAACAGAAACTACGCAATCCGAACAAGCTGAACCAATACATCAAGTTTACGCAGCTGATCGTTTGGCTTATATTATGTACACTTCAGGTACAACAGGCCAGCCCAAGGGCGTTATGGTGGAGCATCGCAATGTCGTGCGTTTGGTGAAAAATACAAACTATGCACACTTGGATGCTGACACGCGCATTTTGCAGACCGGGTCTGTTGTCTTTGACGCGTCCACTTTCGAAATTTGGGGGGCGCTATTGAACGGTGGACAGCTGGTGCTGGTAAGTCAGGATGTGATTTTGGATGCACCTAGACTTAAGGAAGCTGTCCGTAATCATGGCATTACCACGATGTGGCTGACCGCGCCGCTCTTTAATCAGCTTTCCCAGCAGGATTTGGAACTGTTCGAGGGAATAAGGGAATTGTTGGTCGGTGGCGATGTATTGTCCGTGCCGCATATTAACCGGGTACTGAAGGCTCATCCAAACCTGCGGATTATTAACGGCTATGGTCCCACAGAAAATACGACCTTTTCCACTACACATGCGATCACTAGTATGCAATCCGAATCCATTCCGATTGGGAGACCGATTCATAACTCAACAGCATATGTCGTGGACCACTCGATGCAGCTTCAGCCGATTGGAGCATGGGGAGAACTGCTCGTTGGCGGTGACGGGGTGGCTCGCGGATACTGCAACCGCCCGGACCTGACGAGCGAAAAGTTTATCGACAGCCCGTTCCGTAACGGCGAACGCTGCTATCGAACAGGGGACCTAGTGCGTTGGAATGCGGACGGGACGCTGGAATACAAGGGACGGATCGACGCACAAGTGAAAATCCGGGGCTATCGGATTGAATTGGGCGAGGTGGAGACGCAGCTGTTGAAGCTGGAGGCCGTTCGAGAAGCAGTTGTAATTGCACGGGAGGATGAGCAGGGACAAAAGCAGCTTTGCGCTTATGTGATAACCCATGCGGATGTACAGTTAAGTGAGCTTCGCAGCGCTTTGAGCCGGGAGCTACCGGGTTATATGGTGCCATCGTATTTTGTGCAGCTGGAACAATTGCCCTTGACGCCTAATGGCAAGGTGGATCGCCGGGCGTTGCCGCAACCGGAGGGAGGCATAAGCTCAGGCGCAGAATATGTACCTCCTCAAAATCAATTACAATCACAACTAATCAGCATCTGGAAAGATGTGCTGGAGCTTGAGCGCATTGGCATTAAGGATAACTTTTTTGAAGCAGGAGGACATTCCCTGCGTGCGACCCATGTCATATCGCTTATCCATAAGCAATTGCGTAAAAATGTGCAGCTAAAGGACCTATTCCAGCACCCAACCATCGAACAGCTTGCGCAGGTCATTGAAGCACTGGAGCAAACAACCTATGAATCCATCCCTGTTTCGGAAAATAAGCCATTTTATGCGGTATCTTCGGCCCAAAAACGGATGTATATTCTCAATCAGCTTGATGGATCGGGAATTAGCTATAACATACCTGGCGCTCTGACACTGACGGGTTCACTTGATCATAAGGCACTGGATAATGCGTTCCATCAGCTTATTGACCGCCATGAAACATTGCGCACAAGCTTTGAGACCGTGAATGGTGAACCTGTTCAGCGAGTACATAACGAGGTTCCTTTTCACATGGAGTTAACTTATGCTCACGGAGCTACCCAAAAGGAGACGGATGAGTTGGTACGTAACTTTGTCCAGCCGTTCGATCTTGGGCAGGCTCCGTTATTCCGAGTTGGTTTGATAGAAACAGATCCAGAGCATCATATTTTATTACTGGATATGCATCACATCATTTCGGACGGTACCTCTATAAATGTATTAATTCAGGATTTCATCCGCTTATATGAAGGAGATACGCTTCCGTCACTGCGTATTCAGTATAAGGACTACGCTGCTTGGCAGCGGGAACAGCAACAAAGTGAACGTTATCAGGAACAGGAAAACTACTGGCTTAATACCTTCGCAGGAGAACTGCCCGTGCTGGATATTCCAACCGATTATCCACGTCCGGCGGTGAGAAGCTTTGAAGGGGATGTACTGGAATTTACGCTCAATCAACGTCAAAGCGAAGGATTAAAAAGGATTGCGTTACAGACGGAGTCGACATTATATATGGTGCTGTTGGCTGCTTATACGGCTTTACTTAGCCACTATAGCGGGCAGGAGGATATTATTGTCGGTTCGCCAATTGCGGGGCGGCCCCATGCTGATCTAGGCAATCTGATCGGTATGTTTGTCAATACACTGGCAATCCGCAATTATCCGGAAGGCGGGAAAACATTCCGCGATTATGTGCTGGAGGTCAAGGAACACGCGTTAAAGGCTTTTGAACATCAGGATTATCCGTTTGAAGAGCTGGTAGAAAAGCTGGGTGTGGATCGAGATTTAAGCCGTAATCCGTTATTTGATATCATGTTTGCTTTGCAAAACCTGGAGCAAAAAGAGCAGCAACTGGCAGGGCTGCAATTGGCACCCTATCCGAATGAACAAACGACAGCCAAATTTGATTTGAGTCTGTTCGCGCAGGAGAATGGGGAACAAATTGCCTGTGTTCTTCAATACGGAACCCGGTTGTACAAACGGGAAACCATCGAACGTTTGGCTTTACATTTACAACAGCTGATCAATGTGGTGATAGAACGGCCCGATATCGCGCTTGCGGCTATAGAAATGGTTACGGTCCAAGAAAAAGAACAGCTTTTAGAGCAATTTAACACTGCAGCAGACTCCCCGTATCCACGGGATCAATTGCTGCATGTGCTGTTCGAGGAACAGGTTGAACAATCGCCGGATCGACTAGCGATCACTCTTGCGGATACACAGCTCACTTATCGCGAGCTGAATGAGCGTTCCGACCGTCTCGCACGTATACTTGCTTCCCATGGGATACGGCACGGGTCTGAGACTCAGATACAGCGAGTAGGGATCGTGGCTGAACGTTCCATTGAAATGGTCGTAGGGATGCTGGCGATTTTGAAAGCGGGAGGGGCATACGTCCCGATTGACCCCGATTATCCAGAGGAGCGTATCCGTTATTTACTGGAGGATTCCGGTGCCATGCTGTTATTGTCACAGCGACGAAAACAGGTTCCTTTTGAACCAGGTATTCCAGTCATCGACTTGAGTGACGCACACCTATGGAGTAGTGAATTTGAAGAATATACTCATATCGATGAGTCAGTTTCTATTTCAACTGGGGCATCTGCCTTAGATCTTTCACATGTCATATACACCTCTGGTACGACAGGCAAACCGAAGGGGGTTATGGTCAATCACCGTAATGTCGTACGGTTGGTGAAGAACAATAGCTTTGCCACGCTTGACGAAAATACACGTATGCTGCAAATGGGGGCAGTTGTATTTGATGCCTCCACCTTTGAAATTTGGGGAACGCTGTTGAATGGCGGTCAACTATATATCGTAAATCATGACACTATTTTGGATGCTGCCAAGTTTAAGCAGGCGATTGACAAGTATCGTATTAGCACCATGTTTATAACCTCGGCTTTATTTAATCAGCATTCTCAGCAAGACATTGGAGTATTTGCATCTCTGAAGGAATTGCTCGTGGGTGGTGACGTGTTGTCCGTACCGCACATCAACCGCGTGTTGAAGGAGTACCCGCACCTTCGGTTGATCAATGCTTATGGACCGACGGAAAACACGACCTTTTCCACTACCTACGACATTTCTGAACCGCAAACCCAGTCTGTTCCCATTGGGCGTCCGATTGATCATTCGACCGTTTATGTGGTCAATCGCTTGTTAAAACTGCAGCCTATTGGAGCATGGGGCGAGCTGCTCGTCGGTGGCGATGGCGTGGCACTCGGGTATCTGAATCGGCCTGAGCTTACGGCACAAAAGTTTATTGAAAATCCATTCCGGCCTGGAGAATATTGCTATCGTACAGGGGATTTGGTGCGTTGGCGTGCTGACGGCGTACTGGAATATAAGGGAAGAATGGATGAGCAGGTCAAAATTCGCGGCTACCGCATCGAACTAGGTGAAGTTGAAACCCGTTTGTCCACGATTGCAGGTGTGAAGGAATCGGTTGTTATCGTGCGGCAGGATGACCACGGGCAAAAACAGCTGTGTGCATATTTTGTAACAGATAGCGAATTAAGCGCTAGCGATTTACGTAACGCTTTATCGCAGGATCTGCCGAGCTATATGGTACCTTCCTACTTTGTGCAACTATCCAGACTGCCCTTGACGCTGAATGGCAAAGTAGACCGTCGGGCACTGCCTATGCCTGAAAATAATCTCGATACAGGCATGGATTATGTGGCACCTGAAACGGATGTTCAACAAGCGCTGGCTGCGGCTTGGGGAGCCATTCTGGGCATTCAGAAGGTTGGGATAAAGGATAACTTTTTCCATTTGGGTGGTGACTCTATCAAGGCCATTCAAGTGTCGTCTCGCTTGTTTCAGGCTGGATACAAGCTGGAAATGAAGGACTTGTTTAAATACCCGACAATTGCGGATCTAAGTACTTATATTCAGCCAGTTAACCGAGTAGCCGAGCAGGGCGAGGTTACCGGAAATGTTGTGCTTACACCGATTCAGCGCTGGTTCTTTGAACAGCCAACGGGTGAACCACACTATTTCAACCAATCGGTCATGCTCTATCGGCGGGAAGGCTATGATGAACAGGCGCTTCGGCAGGCGCTCTATCAGATTACAACGCATCATGATGCGTTGCGTATGATTTTCCAGTCGTCGGAGAACGGATATACAGCATGGAACCGAGGTGTAGTTGAAGGTGAACCGTACCACTTGAAGTGCTTTGACTATAGAAACAGCGATGTCATTGAACGGGATTTGGAGCGGGTAATTGAGGCTAAATGCAATGAAATTCAATCTGGTATTTCTCTGAGCGAAGGGCCATTAATGAGGCTCGGCCTGTTCCGTTGCCCGGATGGAGATCATCTGCTGGTTGCGATTCATCATTTGGTGGTAGATGGAGTATCCTGGCGTATCTTATTTGAGGATTTGGCGACAGCATATGAGCAAGCCTCCAAGGGTGAACAGGTAATTCAGTTACCTCACAAGACGGATTCGTTCCAAACGTGGGCCGAGAAGCTGTACGCCTATGCCAACAGTCCGGCCATGGAACGTGAGCGGGCGTATTGGGAGGAGCTTGCACAAGCGGAACTGGCTCCTTTGCCACAGGATTACGGACATAACGAGCATGATAAGCCATTGATTGGCGATAGTGAGTCGGTTACTGCTTTATGGACAAATGCAGAGACAGAGCAACTGCTCAAGCAGGCCAATCGTGCCTACCGAACAGAAATTAATGACCTGTTGCTGACGGCGGTAGGAATGGCATTACAAGCATGGAGCGGAAATGATCGTTTCCTGATTAATCTAGAGGGGCATGGACGTGAAAATATTCTTCCAGAGGTGGATATTACCCGGACGATAGGGTGGTTTACAAGCCAATATCCTGTTTTACTCGATATGCCAGAAGAAGCGGCTCTTTCGCAGCGGATTAAACATGTGAAGGAAGGACTGCGCAGTATCCCGCAAAAAGGGATCGGATATGGTGTATTGAAATATTTAGCGGTAGCATCGCCAGCCCTGTTTGAAGCAGATCCTGAAATCAGTTTTAACTATTTGGGACAATTTGATCAGGATATGAAGGGAAATGACCTGCAATCATCCCCATACAGCGGGGGCATGCCACTTAGCCCAACTATGGCCCGGACCTATACGCTGGATTTTGGCGGCATGATTTCGGGAGGCCAGTTGGGGCTGACGATTAGCTATAGCCGAACCTGTTATCGAGCAGAGACGATGGAGCGATTGGCGAAATTACTGGAATCGAGCCTGCGCGAGATCTTGAATCACTGTATCCATAAAGAACATACAGAGCTGACTCCAAGTGATATTTCGTATAAAGGAATGAGTATCGAGGGCTTGGACAGCCTGTTATCTGAGATGGGCGCTGCGGGTGAGATCGACAATGTATATACACTGACCCCAATGCAAAAAGGAATGCTGTTCCACAGCCAGCTCGATAGTCAAGCAGCTGCCAATGACGCATATTTTGAGCAGGTTTCTTATGACATGCAAGGTCAGCTGGACATCAAGGCTTTTGCAGAAAGCCTGAATATTCTGGTTCGTCGACATGAGGCGCTGCGTACACACTTTTATTTTGGACGGGATACGGAGCCATTGCAGGTGGTATATCGAAACCGGGATTGCGGTTTCTATTACGAAGATTTACGAGAACTAGATAGCGATCAAAGGGATATCTGGCTGAAGAACTTCAAATTGGAGGATAAAGCACGGGGCTTTGATCTGCGTCGGGATGTCCTGCTACGCGTAGCGATTTTACGCACCGGGGAAGACAGTTACCATTTTGTGTGGAGCTTCCATCATATCGTGATGGACGGCTGGTGTCTGTCCCTTGTGAACAAAGAAGTGTTCGAGGGCTATGCAGCACTTCGGGAGGGCAGAGCTCCAGAACTGGCACCAGCAGTTCCGTACAGCCGCTTTATTGAATGGCTGGAAGCACAGGATCGCAAGACGGCAGTTGACTACTGGAGCAGCTATTTGTCCGGGTATGAACAACAAACAGCACTGCCAGCTGTAAAATCCGGGCGCAAGAGTGAAGGCTATATGGCCAGTGATTGGATGACGGATTGGGAACCTGAGCTGGCCCTTCAGGTGGAGGAGACGGCCAAGCGGTATCAGGTGACCATGAATACATTGTTACAAACTGCTTGGGGGATTTTGCTACAAAAGTATAACAATCACAGTGATGTTATATTTGGCAGTGTCGTCTCAGGCCGTCCATCGGAGATTATCGGAGTCGAGGATATTATCGGATTGTTCATTAATACCATTCCTGTTCGCATCCGTAGTGAAGCAGGAGAATCTTTTGCAGAGGTTATGAAGAAAATGCAGGAGCAAGCGCTGGCATCTCATGCGTATGATACGTATCCGCTGTTTGAAATTCAGGCTTTGACCGATCAGAAACAGAATTTAATTAACCATATTATGGTGTTTGAAAATTATCCGGTGGATGAGCAGATCGAGGAAATGGGAAGTGACGGGCAGGAGTTATTCTCGGTTTCAAATGTGATGGCTACAGAGCAGACTAACTATGATTTGAGCATCGTCGTTATGCCGGGAGAAGGTATAAAAATTCGTTTTATGTATAATTCGGTTAGCTTTGATCAAGCAGATATTGAGCGTCTGCATGGACATTTTGTACATCTGCTGAAGCAAGTTTTGCTTAACCCGAATATTTGTGTTGAAGATCTGGAATTGGTTACATCGTCGGAAAGGCAACAAATTATAGGGGAGTTTAATGACACAGCCCTAACATATCCCTGCAATCAGACGATCCAAAAACGGTTTGAGGAGCAGGTGGAACGCACGCCTGATCAGATTGCCGTCGTTTGGGGTAATGAATCTTTAACTTACCGTGAATTGAACAAGCGAGCCAATCGTCTTGCACGCACCTTGCGCGCGAAGGGAGTTAAACCAGATCAGTCGGTAGGGATTCTGGTATATCGCTCGCTGGACATGATCATAGGCATCTATGCGATCCTCAAGGCAGGTGGAGCCTATGTGCCGATTGATCCGGAATTTCCGGCCGACCGCATCTGCTTTATGCTGGAGGATTCGGGCGCGAAGCTGGTGCTAACGCAATCGCATTTAGCGGAGCAAGCCTCGGTGAGTTTCGACGGTCAGGTGCTGGTGCTGGATCGCGAGGATATCTACGACGAAGATAGCTCGAATTTGGAACCACTGGCCGGACCGCACCATGTTGCGTACGTGATCTACACCTCCGGTTCGACGGGAAAACCGAAGGGCGTGATGGTAGAGCACCATTCCGTGCTGAACCGGATTTTGTGGATGCATGATCGTTACGGTTTGAGTGCAGAAGATACCATTCTGCAAAAGACCGCCTTCACCTTCGACGTGTCGGTGTGGGAGCTGTTCTGGTGGTCGATGGTCGGCTCGAAGGTAAGCCTGTTGTCCGTGGGCGGGGAAAAGAACCCGGAAGACATCGTTGATACGATTGCCCGCGATAGTGTGACCACGATGCACTTTGTACCGGCCATGCTGCATGCATTCCTAGAGTACGTGGAGCAGCAGCCACGGGAAGTGATGCATGCGAAGCTGGGTACGCTGCGCCATGTGTTTGCCAGCGGCGAAGCGTTGCCGCCACAGCATGTGGCGAGGTTCCAGCGGCTCGTGTCGAGCCTGGCCGGAGCGAAGCTGGTCAACCTGTATGGTCCGACCGAAGCGACGGTGGACGTGTCGTACTTCGATTGCGAGCCATCAGAGGAATATGCAGTGATTCCAATCGGAAAACCGATTCAAAACATCCGTCTGTACATCGTGAAGGAAGGCACGGAGCAATTGCAGCCGATTGGGGTTGCAGGGGAGCTATGCATCGGCGGTGTCGGCGTAGCCCGTGGGTATCTGAACCGTCCGGAGCTGACGGCCGAGAAATTTGTGAAGGATCCGTTCTCTGGTGGTGAAGCCGGATACGAACGGATGTACCGCACCGGCGATTTGGCAAGATGGATGCCGGACGGCAACATTGAATACCTGGGTCGGATCGATCATCAAGTGAAAATCCGGGGTTACCGGATTGAACTGGGGGAAGTAGAGGCACGGCTGGCAAGTGTACCATCCGTACGGGACAGCGTTGTTATCGCTTTGCAGGATGGAGCAGGTCAGCAGCAATTATGTGCTTACTTCACTGCTGACGACCAGTTGACCGTCCGTGAGATTCGAACAGTGTTGTCGGGCAGTCTACCGAGCTATATGATTCCATCCGTATTCGTACAGATGGATCATATTCCACTGACTGCCAATGGCAAGATTAACCGTAAGGCGTTGCCTGCGCCAGACACAGTATTAAGAGCAGGTACAGAATATGTCGCACCGCGAACCGATGTGGAGCAGTTGCTGGCAGCCATTTGGCAGGAAGTGCTCGAAATCCCGCAAGTGGGTATCCACGATGACTTTTTCATGTTAGGTGGGCATTCCTTGAAGGTACTGGAGCTTATACGCAAAATTTACCTTGCCACAGACATCGAGCTTCCCATCCGCAGTGTTCTGGAGTATCCGACTATAGAAGAGCAGGGGCTGGTATTACTGAAGTCTGATCTGGAATACAAGGCGGATAGTCCAATCATTCGGTTAAATGAACACGGTCCGGTCTCCATCTTCTGTTTTCCGCCTATGCTTGGATATGGGCTGTCGTTCGCAGAGCTTGCGAAGCAGCTGGACCAAGACGCCGTCGTGTATGGATTAGAATTCGTAGATGATGTTGCAGACGAGCAGGCCATGTTGGCACGATATGTTGATTTAATCATCAGCACGCAGGCGCAAGGTCCGTATGTGCTGCTTGGTTATTCCATAGGTGGTAATCTGGCGCATAAGGTTGCCGACACACTGGAGCGCCAAGGTCATACTGTATCCGATATTTTAATGCTCGATTCGGTCAAAAGGGCAGAAGCCCTGCCTTTCACAAACGAAGAAACAGAGCGGGAAATTCATGCCATGCTGGAACAGGTTCCCGAATCCTATCGTGAGCTGTTGAATGAAACGTACCAGCGTAAAATGATCGCTTATGCGGTGTATGGCAACCAGCTTGTGAACACAGAAAGCGTCCAGGCGAATATTCATGGCTTTGTCGCTGCTGGATCGGAAACGGTGAAAGGTACAGGAGATAATAAACTTTTATGGAAAGATGCTACACAAGGAAGCTATGAAGAACATAGCTTGATTGGGAATCATTATGAACTGCTGGAACCCGGATTTATCGAAGAAAATGTAAAAAGTATCCGTGCCACATTACAAAAGATAACTCAGAACATGAACAAGGACATGACACAAGGTTTGGCCCATCATAATTCTTGAAAATTGCCGGTCGATGATTTAACTAACTGGCATTACTAATTTTATCTGTAACCCATGAATCCTGATCGAACAAGTAAGAAGTCTTCTGCTTACGCGATTCGATCAGGATTCGCTTTATCATGTGCACTCCCGAGATGGGAAGTGCGATGATTCCATAGCGCCTTGCTGATGGCTCCCATTCGGGGTATAAAGATCTGCTCGCTATGCAATCACCGCACGGTTCAAATTATCAAATCAAACTCATACGTAAGGAGAGTACTTGAATATGAAGAATAGAGGCATTTGCTACCTATCCACATTTTTAGCAGTGTTGTTTCTCTGGAATCTGCTCATCGGTTCGGTATGGGCAGCAGACAGTATCACGCCAAATTCGGTGGAAAAAGCAGTAGATGACATGATGAGTACAGAATTGGAAAAATTGCATATTCCGGGAGCTGCCGTCGTGGTGACCCAAGAAGATCACATTCTTTTTAGTAAAGGGTATGGATATGCAGACCTGGAGCGGAAAAAGGCATTCGACCCGGCGAAGACTATTGTTCGTGTGGGTTCGCTAACCAAATCATTTAGTGCAAGCGTAACGATGCAGTTGGTCGAGCAAAATAAGCTTGATTTGAATGAAGACGTAAACCGCTATCTCCACAGCTACCAAGCTTCGCAATACCAAAATCATCCCTTTAATCTGCATCAGCTTCTGACACATACTGCGGGATTAGATGAAGCGATATACGACATTAACAGTTCGACTCGGGCAGGTGTTTTACCTACAGAGCAGTATCTCAGCACGTATTTTAAAAATCAGCCACCTATTCGTAAACCTGGAGTTCAGTATGAATACAGTAATGTCGCCTTCGGTCTGATCGGTAATATCGTGGAGCAAGTAACCGGTCAGGGACTGAATGATTACCTCCGTACACATCTATTCCAGCCCATGAATATGCGCAGCGCGACACTGGAGTTGCCGTTAAATCATCCGGAACTGGCCCAATCGTATCATTGGAAGCATGGAGCTTATGTAAAACAACCCTTATCGTATATCAATCTGCCGGGAGCAGGAGCATTGAACGTCACACCCAACGATTTTTCCCATTATCTGATTACTCATTTAAACCAAGGAGAGTATGAGGGCAAAACGGTGCTCCAGCCGCAAACGGTAAAAATGATGCATGCACAGCAATTTGCAGCAGATGCCCGCCTGGATGGCTTGGGCTATGGATTTTTCCGCGGTCAACTGAAGACGGGGTTACCCATGTTGTGGGCTACCGGAGAAATTGATGATTTTATTTCTGAAATGGTACTGATTCCGTCCCAAAAGATCGGTATTTTTGTGACCATCAATTCAGCCGACACAGATACCCTGCTACATGGTAAAGTCATTGACGCGATAGCCCAAATGCTTCCCGCAAAACCGCATGCCACTTCTCAGTCAATGGCTCGTTCTGCCGCGCAAGTGAAGCTTTCGCCGGAGATCGAGGGCGTATATCAGGTAGATACTACGCCTGTTCATGGATGGGGAAAATGGATTCGGATACTGGGAGGCATTAAATACACCGTTCGAATTCAAGATGACCATACGTTAATTGTTAAAGGAAAATACCCAAATCAGAATGAAACAACAGACAAAGTTTTTCAAGCAGCAGGTGATGGACTCTTTGTGGAGAGGGGGGGCCAGCTCAAAGTTTTGCTATATCAGGATAAGGGTACGTGGATGATGATTGCCCCAGATAGTAAGACCATGAGGCAGACAACACTTTGGCACCGTACCTGGACGCTGCTCGTCAGCTATGCTGCCGCATCCTTATTTTTTATCACAACCCTACTGATTTGGATCATAAGGTATGTGCTTAGAGCTATCCGTAAAACGAATAATCACATTTCATCCAATCTGGCATACATCGCGTTACTAAATACGATTTTTCTCGGCGTCCAGGTCGTCTATGGCAACAATCAGATGGTGTATGGCTATCCCGCCTGGTATATTTGGGGAATTTGCATGCTGCCGCTCCTTTCAGCACTCCTTGCTGTGTGGGTATTGATCGTGAATAGCACAAAGCTGATTACCGGGGAAACAAGAGCCCGGGCTGCTGGAAAAATCCTTTTTGCGGTACTCACATTGCTGCATACGGCCTATCTCTTTTATTGGAACTTCCTCCCATTCCATTATTCCTAAAGATTTACAAACCATCGCATGTCCGAACATAAATGAATGCTAACATTTATATTTAGTGCCCCTCTAAGAGGGGCCTTAAACCAATAAACAGGAGGAATAGAATGGGAATCTTTCATCGTCTTACATCCCGCAGCTTCAAATACGCAACTGCTATGGTTTTCACTTTATCGTTGTACACTGGTGTTGTGGGCAGTGTGCAACCGGCCCATGCAGAAGGTCCAGCTGACCCAGCCCCTTATCTTGCAGCCAAAGTGGTCAATGAGAATGCTGGTAAAAAAGTGTTGTTCGATAATACACATGGACAGACGGCTGGCGCAGCAGATTGGGTGATTGATGGTGGATTCTCAGATTTCGGACAAGCCCTTGCAAACAATGGCTACGATGTTCATGAACTTCGCCAATCTACACCCATTACTTATAATGATTTAAAGAATTATGATGTATTTGTGACAGCAGAGCCTAATATTCCTTTTAAACAAAGCGAACAAGCAGCAATGGAACAGTATGTTAAAGCAGGCAATAGCATTTTTTTCATTGGAGATCATTATAACGCCGACCGCAACAAGAATCGCTGGGATGGATCAGAAAGTATCAACGGGTACCGTCGTGGTGCATGGGAAGACCCTGCAAAGGGAATGAGTGAGGAGGAAAAAGGCTCGGCAGCGATGCAGGGCGTAGTTAGCTCAGATTGGCTAGGCAGTCAGTTTGGTATACGTTTTCGCTACAATGCATTAGGCGATATCACGGCTAACCAGATTGTTGAGCCTGCACAGGCGTTTGGCATTACAACGGGTGTGAGTAATGTGGCGATGCACGCAGGATCAACATTGGCGATTGTTGACCCGACCAAAGCCAAGGGGATCGTATATCTGCCTAAAACCAATCAGGCTTGGGGGAATGCAGTTGATCAGGGCGTCTATAACGGAGGAGGTATAACGGAAGGACCTTATGCTGCTGTAGCCAAAGTCGGTCTAGGCAAAGCTGCTTTCATTGGGGATTCATCTCCTGTTGAAGACGCAACGCCAAAATACTTGCGTGAAGAGACAGGAACCAAGAAGACAACGTATGACGGCTTTAAGGAGCAGGATGACGCCGTGTTACTGGTCAATATGGTAGACTGGTTGTCCAAGAAGGAGGAGTATACCAGCCTATCGGATATAAAAAACTTACAGCTTGATCAGCCGACGGCGTTATTACCTTTTGAAGAACCACAGGCTTCCACGGAACCGCAAGCCGAGCCTTGGTCTGCTCCTGCTGCCGGTTACAAATGGTGGGATTCGCAAACATTCAAGGCCGGTTCCTATGGCGGACCTACAGCCAGTGCACAGCCAGTGTACAGCATCGTTCGTCAGGAGCAACTGCCGAATGCCCAGCCTTTTCAAATTCGCATAGTTGCTGACCAACTGGCTCCGGGTAGCACGATTAGTGGATTCAGCACAGGGATTTATGTGGCGGGCGGTAATCAGGTAGCCCAGATTCAAAATCCGGATGGAAGCTGGCCAACCTCCTACGGTTATAGCGGAACTTTTAGTCTGGAATCCGATAGCAAGGGGCATGCCTATAAGGACTTGACGGTGCGGGTTAAGCCGGGTACCAGTGGTTCAGCTAATCTTAGGTTGAGACAAAACGGCAGCAACCTGCTGACCCAGTCCGTCGTGCTGGCAGATGTCCCAGCCCAACCATTGCCCGATGAAGGAAATACGATTCCAGCTCGTATCCGTGTCGCAGAAGCACGAAGTCTTCCGGCTGGTAAAGTTGTGACCTTAGAGGGGGTTGTGACGACAGAACCAGGGGCATTCGGCGGCCAAGCCTTTTACATGCAGGACGAAAGTGGCGGTATTTATGTATATCAAAATCAAAGCGGCTTTCACCAAGGTGATCGAGTAAAGATTACAGCGAGCTTAGCGCTGTATAACAGTGAATTGGAGTTGACCGATCCAGTGACCGTTGAAAAAACGGGTGAAGGACAACTTCCGCAAGCTGTGCAAGTCACCGAGTTGAGTGATGCGAACCAAGGACAACTGGTTGAGCTTCCTGCTGCAATGATCCGTAATGTGATAGATGCAACACCTGCAGGTTCGTTTGAATTTGATGCAGTTGCGGGTGAGGTTAGCCATCATGTGCGAATCGATGCACGAACAGGCTTAACACGCACATCTTTTCCATATCAAGAAGGGCAGCAAGTGAAGCTGAAGGGGATTTCATCAATTTTCAAAGGGAATTATCAGTTAAAGCCGCGCGGGCTCGATGACTTTTCAACTCAGAATGGTGCTGCTCTGCAAGAGGTAGAGCTTTTGCTGGATCAAACAACCTTTAACGTTGGGGATACAGCAGCCACACATCTCAAGGGTACGCTGACAGATGGCAGTCAAGCCGATCTAAGTCATGCATCTGTTCAGTATATTAGCAGTCATGAATCCGTTACGCTGGATACGTATGGAGAACTTCGGGCCATAAAAGAGGGGAGCGCCAACATTACAGCCAGCGTCACCTTGGACGGTAAAACGGTCGTATCCAATGCTGTAACCGTTAGAGTCGAGAAAACCACTACGGGTGAAGTGCCGGGTAAACCTGTGCTATCTCATGACAATGGTCAGGACACCGGACTGAAGGACGGCGATTACAACATTACCATGAATCTGTGGTGGGGTACGAACGGTGATGAACTCAAGCTGTATGAAAATGACAAGCTGATCGCAACTCAATCGTTGCAAACAGCTTCCCCTGGAGCACAACATGCAGTCATTTCTGTTACAGGCAAGGGCAACGGCACCTACACGTATACAGCCGAGCTGATCAACGCTTCCGGGAAAACGGTCAGCGACCCGTTAACTGTTGAAGTAACGGATGCTTCTCCAGGCATTCCGGTGTTGTCTCATGACAATTGGGACGGTGACGGCACCTATACCCTGACAATGAATATGTGGTGGGGCACAAATGCAACCAAGTACAACATGTATGAAGATGGTAAGCTGATCGACACGCAAAAACTGTCGAGCCGAAGCCCGCAGGCCCAAAGTGCTGTGACCCACATTCAAAACCAAAAGCCAGGTACGTATGAATATCGGGCCGAGCTAGTCAATGCTGCCGGAGAAGTTTCTAGTCAAACCATAAGTGTAGAAGTGAAGGAACGTAATTCGAAATGATAGGCCGTTAAAAAATAAGAGCATCTATTGAGCTCGTGAGAGCCGATAGGTGCTTTTTTGTTGGGAATTATCATTTTAGGTTTGAGTAGGCGAAGCGGAAAGTCCCTCTATTTCTGAGGAGCCATAGAAGAACAGAGTGACTAGAATCACAATAATGATTACCTCTGCAAAATATTCTCCATCAAACTCACTCAACACAAATGTCTCCTTTCGCTTTCTGTTAATTATTTATTATTTACTTTCTGGGAAAAGGCTTGTATCACCTGATCCAATGTCATATTTCCGTTATCATTTAAAAATTTCACCATATTATCGACATTGGTAGGGGCAGATGCTAATGTTTTGTATTTTCCTGTGAGTCCTAAAAATAAAGTTGCTTGCCTGTATAAAGTCACAGAATCGACGTTTAGTTTTCCTGTTAGTAGGAGGGCTGCGACTAGGACCTCCACATTTTTTCCTTGAAGTGCGGAAAAGATAGCTGAATTACTGTTTAATCCATTTTTCTTTTGACCGTTGGGAGGGGATTTGGATTTACGATTCCCGTTCCCATTGCCATTCTTTCCTAAGGAAGCCATTGAATCTTCCTCCCGCCATACACTGCTCCTGTCTGGTTTTCATGAGATATGGGACAAGGGCAGCGGCACTGCACGTGCTCATTAAAATTACGTTATGATCATACGATATGCGAACAATAAAGCTTTGGTTACCATGTGGATACTATGCTCGAAGGTAGCTGACTGCTAATTTTCTGAATTTCTTTTCGCATGTTGGTCCAATTTAGAGTAAACTACAATAAAGCAAGCTAAATGAGCATTGTGCATCAATTCTAGGAGCATTATCCAATCAGCAAAAGATGGACCCTAACGGTTTAGCTCGTTTAGATAATGTATATTCGAGTGTTGAACTTGAATTATGCAAAGTGCTGAAATAGGAGTTGAAATAAGACTATGACGAATGAAGAAGTATTGTTAACTAAAGAGGGATTAGCCAAGTTAGAGGAAGAGCTGAAGGAACTGAAGACGGTAAAACGCAAGGAGCTAGCCGAACGCCTCAAATTAGCCATCAGCTATGGAGATCTAAAGGAAAATAGTGAATATCATTCAGCCAAGGACGATCAAGCGTTTATGGAAACACGGATCATGGTCTTGGAAAAAATGTTGACCAAAGCACGGATTGTAGATCAAAGTAATCTCGATCTTGAAACAGTCGGTATTGGATCTACAGTTATTCTGAATGACATCGAATTTTCGGAGAAGGTGGAATACAAAGTTGTAAGTCCTGCTGAGGCAGATGTTCTGGATAACAAAATTTCCTATGAGAGTCCTTTAGGCAAGGCACTTTTGGGGCAAAAAGTGGGCAGTATCATTCATGTTGATGCCCCCATGGCTGTAATCAAATATGAGTTGCTAGAGATTAAGCTTACCTAGTCCATTCCCGATTCCCTTTATAAGGGGGCCGGGATTTTTCATTTCTAGCTATTTGCAAAACCGTCTGTATGGAATGCATTTGCACTCCACACACTGGACGGATTTCTTGGCTTTGCTATCGTACATTCGTACTTAGATTAATCAGTCATCAGGAAGCCAGCTTGCTCCAATGCAGCACAGGCATCATTGATTTTATCTTCATCTGAGGCATTCAAGGTATGCAGGTGGATGCCTCCAGTCAGTTGGGACAGATAAGTGGCTTGGGTGGAACTGATCTTACGTATAAAATCGTCCACTTCTTTGCGAGTTCCGACCCGTATTGGAGCAGTCAAATCTCCATATACTGGATGCTCGACGATGACATCCTGCACACTGACACCGTGGTCCACAATCAGCTTTAATTCTTCTTCTGCTTGCTCAGGTCCGTGTTTACACACAATAATACGAGAGGCTGAAGGAGCGGCTTGAGCCGCAGGCTCCATATAAATGTATCCTTGACTTGTTGCAAGGATCGGCTCCTGGCTTGCTTTTAACAGGGAGATATCTTGTACAATTACTTGTCTTGAAACGGAGGACCTGCGTGCCAGTTCGCTCCCGGTCAACGGTGATTCGCTTTTGAGCCACAATAATAGCTGTTCTCGGCGATCCGTACCCGACCGTTTTAAAGATTCAGTCAACGGGATAAGCTCCTTTCTTGTCGATGCTTCAGGTCTGTCAAAATATCTACCAGTACATTTAATTCCTCGATGGTGGTTGTCCTACCGAAAGAAATACGGATAAACTGTAAGGCTTCACGACCGGATGCTCCAAGCGCCTGTAAGGCAGGCGAAGGCTCGTGATGTCCGGCGGCACATGCACTACCAGTAGATATACAGACACCGCTGCGATTACATTCCAGCATAACATATTGTCCCTCGTAACCGTCAAAAAAACATCCCACAATATGATGAAGCACAGCTTTTTTCTCGTTTTCCTGTACAATCCAATGTAACGGAATAGACTTCT
>NZ_JCAJRU010000081.1:0-19134 GCF_059447605.1 Paenibacillus sp. N119s
AAGCTGCAAAAAGACGGGACTCTGCCAGAGACGGCCAAGCAAAAGTTGCGTGATTATGTAAAAAAATACGGCTCATACCTTCAGTATTATGAAGTAGATAATGAACCTGGTTTGTTTAACCGTTCCAAGGCAGTAGATCTGGCTGTGGCTAAGTGGTTGAATACGGAAGGCAAACAATTGGCACCGCATCTCAAAACCGTAGCGCCGGGTTGGGCCTACTGGCCGACATACTCTACCAAGGCGTGTAAAAATCAAACCGGAGGGACACAAAAATGTGGTGATCCGGATGGATGGGAACGGGACCCTGCGCAGCGTAAACAGCTGGAAGAAGTCACCGACCTGACCAACGGACACGCCTATGGTGAATCGTATAATGAAGAGGGCGGGGGCAGCTTCGTTCAAAATTTGAAAACCTTTGGTGGCTCAAGCGACGGACTAGCGAAGAAAATGCTAAATACGGAGTTCGGCACTAACGATACGCATCGAGATAACCCTGATTACGGGGCCAGTCAGCCACAAGCAGCCGCATTTGATCGGATTATGCGCTCGCAAATCGGGTTTGCTGATATGTTCATCCAGCATGCAGCTTTTTATAAGGATTACACGCTGTTTAAAACAGGCTTTGATCTGCAAAGCCACAATCCGGCTAACACGGAAATCTATCCGTTTGGGCAAGGGCAGGACACCCGCGTTAAGATCATGAGACGCTTAAGTCTAGCTTATGCCACGCATGGCAAACCGCTGACTTATACCATACTGAATCCAGAGGAAACCAAGGATAAGATGGTTTATGTTCGCGCGGTCGATACATCCAAGCTTAAACCGCTGGCAGGCAGCGGCGCTACCTCGAACAAATTGCTGGTGAATCTAGTCAATTTCGAATCCACCACGCAGACCGTACGTGCACGGGTGACGATGCCAAAAGCCGGCTTGTACACGGGGGAACGTTTTGGAGCGGGTTCTACCTACAGTCAGGCGCAGCGTTCCATATCAGGGCTCAAGGCATCACCTGCCCTTGATTTTGAAGAAAAGCTGGGGCCTGGCGAATCGGTACAATATATTTTGGAATTAAAAAGCACAGATCAGGCCGCAGCCTCTGCTCCAACAGAGGTCAAAGCCGCCTCTATTCAAGATGGAGCGGTGAAGATTAATTGGCTTCAAGCAGAAGGCGTAACTTCCTATGATGTGCTGCGTGCCGACCAGACAGACGGTGCCTACCAGGTAATTGCATCGCAAGTAGCAGGAAGCACGTATACGGACCGCACAGTAAAAGACGGTAGTCATTACTTCTACAAAGTCCGAGCGACCGGGGGGACTCAGGTTTCTCAGGCAGCCGAGGTTGCTTAATCACACCAGAATGCATATAGGACCTTACCTAATGAATACCTGACATCAATTCAATAGAAAGCAAAAAAGAACCTATCAGGAGAAAATAGGACCTGGCAGGTTCTTTTTATTTGCAAATCGTTCTGAATTGCCAATACTTTACGTATAATGGAGAAAAAAATAAGAAAATCCTTTTATATTCTCGTCATAAGACGACAACATTGCAGCTATGTATTCATATATAATAGTTTTGTTCATCACTATACATACATGGTTTGTAAGGAATTCTTTCCGGTGACCAAGAATAATAAAGTGAGGTTAATGCTGAATGAATAAGGAAACAGAATTAGGGGAGAATAGCCCTCTTATTCGAAACAACGCACGGAAAGCAGGCAAAGCGGCTATCCACTTGGACATCCGGAACATTTTGCTCCAATGTGGGATCACGACACCGGAATGGCTGAATGACGATGTAGATGACATCAAGTGCCGGAAGGACAAGCGCATGTAAATTTCAGTTGCTGGTCCTACTTGATCCAAACATCGAGCAGCAGCGCTTTCATTTTTCCATCATTCGTTCCATTCGAACAAACGCGATAAAGCGCTTGGCTTCTTCCTCAGTCAAGGTGCGTCCGTCAATCGTCAGGTTAAAACGTTGCAGGATATCCTCGTCGGACAGTTCAAGCTGATCCACAAATTCCCTCACATCTGAATCTAATATGGCTGTCGGCTGGCTCGTACGTCCCACCAAATAATCGATGGTTACCCCGAAAATATCAGCGAGCTTGGTCAGGGTCTCAAAGTCTGGTTTGCGTCTATTTTTTTCATAGTGAGAAAGAGCCGCCCGCGTAATTCCGAGGGATTGCGCTAATTCCTCTTGTTTTAATCCCTTATGTTCTCGTAATTCAGCGATGCGGGTTCCATAATTCATCTATTTTTCCTCCTGAAGGCAAGGTTAAGAAAGGTAAAAAGAGCAATTTTACGCTTGACAAGATACAATTTGTATCATAAATTGATTATGTACGTTACATAATGTATCTTTATCTCATAGTTTTCACTTATATCTTCATTTATATACCCTAAGAGGCCACCGATGATTGAGCATTTCGTGCGTATTCGCTGGCTAGACCTTCTATGCGCTATTATACAACATTTTACTATAGATTAGAGGGTCATGCATCGTTCTTTTCCCGTCATGCAGAGGATCAGTACAAGCGTTATTCCATCGAAAACAAGTCAAGCAGGGAGGACTGGTCTTGTGCAGTTGAAAGAGTACATCCGTTTGATCCGCAAAAGAATGTGGTTGATTGGCAGTATTGTACTGCTGGTGTGTACTGTAGTAGGCATGAAAAATGTATATTTTACCCCGCAGGTTTATGAAGCTACTGCAAAGCTCATTATTAACCAGACGCCACGGCCGGATCGTGCAGGTGTTGTCGATTACAGTGTAGTGCAAACCAACATAGCCTTAACGAACTCCTATAAGCAAATTATGATCTCCTCGGCGATTATGGATCAGGTGGTCGCCAGCTTCCCCGATCTTAAGGTTACTCCGTCAGCTTTGGCGCAAAAATTGAGAGTGAACACCGCAGGTGATTCACAGGTCATGGATGTTACAGTCCGCGACTTGTCGTATACAAAGGCTGTGAAAACCGTCAATGCGGTAGCCAAAGTATTCAAACGGCAAATCCCCTCTATCATGAAAATGGACAATGTCACCATCCTAAGCGAAGCCAGTTTGAATGATCCAGCAGTTCCTGTGAACAATAATCCCGCCATACAGGTTATTATTGCATTTGCCATTTCTTTATTGCTGGGAATAGGCTTGGCGTTTTTGCTGGAGGTATTGGATGATACATTTAAGAATGAGGAAGATGTTGAAAAAGAGCTCGGCCTGCCTACCTTATCCCTGATTTCAAAAATGAAAAAAGAGGATAGACGCTCTGACAGCTCTACTACAACTCCTAAACAGGTGGGTGAGGGACAATATGCCGCGATTAATCAATAATCAGCTCGTTACATCCTTACATGCTCAGTCTTCCGTTTCGGAGGAGTACCGCATGCTTCGCACTAACATCCAGTTTTCTTCTGTAGACGAGCCAATTGAAGTGATGATGGTGGCTTCTGCTCAGGCGGGTGAAGGCAGAACAGTCACGATTAGCAATTTGGCTGTAACCTATGCGCAAGAGGGGAAAAAAGTGCTGGTTATGGATATGGATCTGCGTCGATCCTCTTTGCATCATATGTTTGGTTTGCGCAATCATACGGGACTGACACGGGTACTTGCCAATCAACAGACATGGCAGGAGGTGGTTCAGGAAACCGGGATTGATCATCTGCATGCAATCACAGCTGGGCCGAATCCACCCAACCCGTCCGAGATGCTTAGTTCCCGTAGAATGAAGGCTCTACTAGCTGACCTAAAAGAACATTATGACGTGATTTTGATGGATACGCCCCCACTGCTGTCTTTTCCGGATGGTCTCATTGTAAGCGCCATGTGTGATGGTGTCATTTTGGTAGTGCAGGCAGGGAAGGTCAAAAAGGATGTTGTTAAGAAAGCGAAGGCAAATTTGGAAAGAGTAAAGGCGCGCATTTTGGGTGTAGTGCTCAATAACGTGAAGCGCCGCACCGATCGTGGTATGGAGGAACGCAATCTGACATGAATAAATCGAAGGAAATAAGAATATATAAAATTCTTTTAACAATGTATAAATAATATTTATCAATAAGGAGCGAGGTGATGAGACGTGTCTTCTTCCCGCTCGAACGAGGCCGAAGCGTTGGGCGCGTCAGTGGATGTATATTCGGTCGCTCATGGGCTTGAACGACGACAAGGATGGAGCATATATCCGTTCGTAAAGCGAAGTATGGATATTATATTGTCTTTTATTGGAATTATTGTACTGTGCCCGGTATTTCTGCTCGTCATTTTGTTGATTAAGCTGGAGGACCCCAAGGGGAGTGCATTATTTTATCAAATACGTATTGGCAAACATGAGCGGCCGTTTCGTATGATCAAATTTCGTTCCATGGTGTCTGATGCCGAAGCCAGATTGTCTGCACTGCTGGTGGAAAATGAAATTGAGGGTGCAATGTTCAAAATGCGGGACGATCCCCGCATTACCCGTGTCGGCCGCTTTCTTCGCAGAACGAGTATCGACGAACTACCGCAACTCCTCAATGTACTGCGTGGACATATGAGCCTTGTAGGACCCAGACCCCCTCTGCCAAGAGAAGTCCATGATTACACCATGAGGGATAAGCTACGTCTGACAGTTACACCGGGCTGCACTGGACTATGGCAGATCAGCGGTCGCAATCATCTAAGCTTTGACCAGATGGTTGAACTGGATTTGGAGTACATATCTAGACGCAGTTTCCGCACGGATATGATCATCATGCTGAAAACATTTCGTGTGCTGTTGGGCTCCAAAGATGCATATTAAAGTCAATTTAACAAAGAGGGGTAGGAGAAAAGGATGGAGCTTCATTCCAACATCTATGTGGCAGGGCACAATGGGCTGGTAGGTTCCGCGATTGTCCGCGCGCTTCAGAAGGCGGGATATCGTCATATTATTACTCGCACAAGCCGTGAGCTGGATCTGCGTGATAAAGAGGCCGTAGATCATTTTTTTGAAACAGAGCCCGTGGATTATGTATTTCTAGCAGCGGCCAAGGTGGGCGGAATCTTGGCAAATAACGAATATCCGGCTGATTTTATCCGTGACAATCTGCTTATACAAACCAATGTGATTGACGCGGCATACCGGGCGAATGTAAGCAAGCTGTTATTCCTCGGCTCGACCTGTATTTATCCCAAATTTGCTCCGCAGCCATTGCGCGAGGAATATCTGCTTACGGGTGAGCTAGAGCCTACCAACGAGGCCTATGCGATTGCTAAAATTGCCGGAATTAAAATGTGTCAGTCCTACAACCGTCAGTACGGAACCCGTTATATTTCCGTGATGCCAACGAATCTATATGGACCGGGCGACAATTTTGATCTTCAAACCTCTCATGTACTGCCTGCGCTGATTCGCAAGTTGCATGAGGCTAAGCTGAATCACTCTCCGACGGTAGAAGTATGGGGCTCCGGTACGCCTCGCCGGGAATTTCTTCATTCAGATGATTTGGCTGATGCCTGTCTTTTCCTGATGAATAGCTATGAGGGAAATGAGATTGTCAATATTGGTGTGGGTGAGGATATTTCGATTCGTGAGCTGGCTGAACGAGTCAAGAATGTAGTTGGCTATGAGGGCGAAATTACCTTTAATACATCCGTTCCTGACGGAACGCCGCGCAAGTTGGTGGATGTATCCCGGCTTTCCGGGCTGGGCTGGTCGGCGCGTATTTCACTAGAAGAAGGATTAAGGTCCGTGTACCAGACGTTTCAAGGTCTGGATCTGGTTGAACAATAATTAACGGTGGGGGAATTGGGATGAAAAAAGCGCTGATCACAGGGATTACCGGGCAAGACGGGTCTTATCTGGCTGAGTTTCTGCTGTCCAAGGATTATGAGGTGTATGGGATGCGCAGACGAACCAGCACACCGAACTTTGAAAATGTATCGCATATTCAAAATGAAATTCACTGGCTTTCCGGTGATATGACTGATCTGGCTTCGCTGATCGAAGCCGTCCGTCAGTCCGACCCAGATGAGGTCTACAACTTGGCCGCTCAATCCTTTGTAGCGGCTTCATGGCCGCAGCCCTTGGCTACAGGGCAAATTACAGCGTTATCTGTCACCAATATGCTGGAGGCGGTTCGGATTGCCAAACCGGAAGCACGATTTTATCAGGCGTCAAGCAGCGAGATGTTCGGTAAAGTACTGGAGACACCGCAGACAGAAACAACCCCGTTTTACCCACGCAGTCCTTATGGTGTCGCCAAAGTGTACGGCCATTGGATTACAGTCAATTACCGCGAAAGCTTTGATATGTTTGCTTGCTCCGGTATTTTGTTCAACCACGAATCGCCCCGCCGAGGGCTGGAGTTTGTAACACGCAAAGTGTCAGATGCAGTAGCTCGTATCAAGCTGGGATTGCAGCAGGAGCTGCGTATGGGCAATTTGGATTCACTGCGAGACTGGGGATTTGCAGGGGATTATGTCAAGGCGATGTGGCTGATGCTTCAGCAGGACCGACCAGATGATTATGTCATTTCAACGGGAGAAATGCATTCTGTGCGGGAACTGCTGCAAATTGCTTTTTCCCATGTAGGTTTAAATTATGAGGATTACGTTGTTATTGACCCGCAATTTGTTCGACCGGCAGAGGTAGATCTATTGCTTGGCGATTGTGCCAAGGCGAAAGAAAAGCTAGGCTGGCGATTGGAAGTCGGCTTCGAGCAGCTTGTTCGTATGATGGTGGATGCAGACTTGGAACGTGTAAAAAGGCAGGCTGCAGTCGAAGCTTCCGTCGTCGTGTAAGAGGTGAAAGAGGCCACCCGCTGGCTGGGGGGTCTCTTCGTTGTACACGATTTCAGCTTTATTAACAGATCAACAGGTTATAAAGCTGTGTTTGAGGTCATTTTTCAAGATGGAGTAGAACCTATGACATTAGTCAAGAAACGTGTCAAACCGCGCAGAAGCCTATTGGTGAATACGTCCTGGCTGTTCGGTGACAAAATGATCCGCATGGTGTTCGGGCTGGCAGTCAGCATTATCATGGCGAGGGTGTTGGGACCAGAGGAACTGGGAAAATGGAATTATGCGGAATCCTTTTTCGGAATGTTTCTAATTTTCACGACCCTTGGCTTTGATTCAATATTAGTACGCGATCTTGTCAAAGATCCCAAGGATGAGCACGAGCTATTGGGGACGGCGGTTCTGCTGAAGTTGTTAGGTACTTTGGTAGCCATTGTACTGTCCTATTCCTTTATTTCACTGCTCAGACCGGAAGACAGTTCAGTACGGTTAATCAATCTGATTCTGGCTACAGCCTCGGTATTTCAGTTGTTTGATATTATCGACTACTGGTTCCGTGCGCAGATGTTGTCCAAATATACGGTTGTTGCCAAGAATACCGCCTTTGTCCTCGGTTCCACCGCAAAAATCGTTTTACTGTTGTCCGGTACTCCAATCTGGACAGTGGCGTTGTGTGCTCATGGAGAGTTTCTGCTGGGGAGCTTGCTGCTGCTGTATTTCTTCCATAAGGAAGGACGGCGTGTGAACAAGTGGACGTTCCGCTTCACGACTGCTCGACGAATCATGGATCACAGCTGGCCGCTTATTTTGTCCTCCTCCGCTGTGTATGTGCAGGCACGGATCGATCAGGTCATTATCGGTGAAATGTTGGGAAACGAAGCGGTCGGGCAATACTCCGTTGCACTCCGACTCATCGAGGTGCTGGGCTTTATCCCGGTCGTTCTAACAACAGCCTATGCTCCAGTGGTAACGCGTTCCAAGCAAACAGGAAGCGATGAATATAGACGGACGTTGTCTAACGTGTATCGGCTGATGTTTATATGCTTTCTTGTGACTTCAGTTCCCTTATTTTTTCTATCCCAATGGGTAGTAGTTGGGCTGTATGGGAGAGAGTTCACTGAAGCAGGTTCGCTGTTGTCACTGTTTGCGATTCGTCTATTTTTCACCAACTTTAGTGTCGCCAAAAGCTTGTTTATCACCAACGAAAATTTGTTCAAATACACGCTGCTGACCTCGGTAATTGGTGCGGTTACGAATATCGCCTTCAATTACGCGCTGATCCCATGGCTTGGGGTTCGAGGGTCCTTAGTGGCGACGATTTTGTCCTTTACGATATCTGTATTTCTAATGGATTTGTTGTTTAAGGAAGTCAAAGCCAATTTGGGTTGGATGATGAAGTCCATTCTGACCTTCTGGCATGTTCATATTACAGTACCGAAAGTTGGAGAGAACAATCATGATACCGATTAAACCGTTTGTTCGGCATGAGGAACAGTGCCCGCATTGTGGAGGTACGTTACATGGTGGAGAGGTGCTGTGGCAGGGAATCCACGTATGTGTCAGTACTAAATGTGAGGGTTGCGGACGTGAATACCTTGAGGACATGAGGGTGGGTCATGCGACGTATTCACCTTATCGTGTAGAAATGCCTGACTATACCCTGACCGGTGATGCGAAGTCAAGAAAATGGCTCGGAGAGCCTTTGCGGCAATCGTTGATGAATCCTTCCTATGATTTAGCAGTCGGTATGACCGTGCATAAAAAGAAAGCTTCTTCGCGTGTAATCGTTGTCAACACTATAGATTATTTGTATGGCCATGCATTGCTCAAGCTGCTGAATGTTCAGCGCGAATATGAGCAATCGCCGGAATTAGGGATCATCGTTATTGTGCAAAAGTCGCTGGAGTGGATGGTGCCAGCATATGTATCTGAGATTTGGACGGTTGATGTACCGTTCAGCAAGGCACGAAACTTTTATCCTATGCTGCATCATCGGATGATTGAGGAATTGATGCGATTTGAAGAGGTGTACGTCAGTCCGGCATATTCGCATCCCAACCAGTTTGAAATTGAGCAATTTACGGGTGTTGCGCGTTATGACGAGGAACGTGAACCGAATCCACGCATTACCTTTGTATGGAGGGAAGACCGCTTGTGGAGCGGCAGTCATCATATGGCCAGAGCGGTGCAAAAGTTTCCACAGCTCAAACGTGGATTGAAACCACTAATTTATCATCAACGGAGCAAAATCATCAGGCTGTTCCGCAGGCTGAGAGAAAGCTTCCCTGATCATCGTTTTACAGTTGCGGGACTTGGGCGTACAGGGAGCTTCCCGGCATGGATTTCTGACGAGCGTGTATCACGCTTCGACCGTGAAAGTGAGCTGCGGGTATGCGAAATATACGCAGCCAGCCGATTAGTCATCGGCATTCATGGCTCCAATATGCTGCTGCCTTCTGCACATGCAGGTATGACGATTGATTTGATGCCTAAGGACCGATGGGGCAATTATGCCCAGGACATTTTATTTCACGAAACGGATCATCGGCTTACAGCCTACAAATATCGCTTTGTGCCGATGGAATCGAGCGTGACTTTGGTAGCGGGTATGGCAGCCGCTCAGCTTAAAGGGGCAGACCATTTTAATATGCAGATGATGGAGGAAAGACAGCGGCAGGGGGACCATTCAAGTTGGAGGGGAGAGGCCGCTTCGGGCAGGGTTTGATCTTGGAGCGGTTAATGTGGATGGCAGTCCGCTGCGGGACGGGTTTGATCTTCCGATCGCTGTTGACGTGGGATTGTTTGGTTTGAATAAGCCCTATAGAGGGCAGAATCCCACGGCACTTTATGCCCAGCATTCCCTTTTTTAAGATGGGGTGACTTTATGGAAACGGCGATCAGCAGCGGAGCGGTCCATTTATAATCTGAAGAAGCGCTAGCGTCTGCCTTTGCAGTGGGATTGCTACCTCGTAATGTTTTATATACCCTGGAATCCCACTGCAACAGCGATCGGAAGATCAAATGGAGTGCGCAGCGGCCTCTGAACCCTCCGCCTCCCATAATTCACCCAATATGAAATGGCAGGAGTACTGATGATGATTCCAAAAATATTGTATCTTCGCAACTTTGCCAGCAAGGTGAATGGAGCCTCATACAATTTGCAGGAAGTTGGCTTGGGTAAAGCGCTCGTCCGTAAAGGCTTCGATTGCGATATTGTTTACTACAACGATCGTAAGGAGACCCATCTGGAACAGATTTACCAGCACGAAGGATGCACCTTGCGTATTATCTGGCTGCACGGGTTCAAGTTTTTAAGCAACAGCATCTACAGGGATGTTCTCAAAGATTCTTTTCTGAAAGCTTATGACCTGGTCATTACTACAGAATACAACCAGATTATGACCTATCTGCTTTCCCGCAAATGCCCCGACAAGCTGGCGCTATATCACGGACCATACCGGGATAACACGCATGCGCTGATCCGCAAACTGTACGATGTTATGCTGCTGCCTAAAGTGACAAAGTCTCTACGCCGAACCTATGTTAAATCCGATCTGGCCAAGCGCTATCTGGAGAATAAAGGCTTCAACAACGTAATAACGATCGGAGTCGGACTGGATCGCAGCAATGTAGAGAAAGGATTCAACAGTGACGACAACAGTGGAGCGCGCGAGGAAAACCGTGAAGTTGCGAATGAGCTGCGTCGGATCGGAGATCGCCCGGTGCTACTGTATGTCGGTGTACTGGAGGAACGAAGAAATATACGTTTTATGCTGAATACGTTCAAAAGAGTACTCCAAAGGCATCCTGCCTGCCTTTTGTTAATGGTTGGGAATGGACGGAAAGTAGATACGGATCGCTATTGGGCATATGCCCAGCAACTGGGGTTGACGGATAGCATTATACATTTTCCAAGAGTGGAGCAACGTCATCTGTGGCAGATCTACGGAGCGGCAGATGTGATGCTGTTTCCGACGCAATACGATATTTTTGGTATGGTGCTGCTGGAAAGTATGCTGTTCCGCGTTCCGATTATTTCCTCGGTGAACGGTGGCTCGGTTACCTTGATTGAGGATGGGGTAAGCGGAGTGATGCTGAGAAGTTTTTCGGAAGAGGAATGGGCAGGTCGCATAGGCACGCTGCTGGAGAATGCTGAGCTTAGACGAAGCTTGGCCGAACAAGCATTCCTTACGATCGAGCGGATGTCGTGGGATCGGATTGCGGATGATATCGTAAGCCAGCAACGGGCTCAACCTATGAGTTCCAATCACGTTATGCAATCAACACAGGAAAGAGGGGCAGCCACGTGAGTCAACAGGTTAGCAGACGAATGACCCCGCCTGTAAGCAAAGTACTGGTCATCCATAACTTTTATCAGCAAAGTGGGGGAGAAGACAAGGTTGTCGAGCAGGAATCGGCTATGCTGCGTTCCAGAGGAATAGAGACGGAGCATTATTATGTGCATAACGACAGCATTAAAAGCAAAGGGTTGGCCAACATGGCCAAGCTGGCGGTGGAGGCGACATGGTCCTTCCCGGAATTTAGAAGGATCAAAGAGCTGCTTTTGCGGGTGAAACCGGATGTGGTACATGTGCACAATTTTTTCCCAGTTATATCCCCTTCGGTCTATCATGCCTGTGAACGGCTGGGAATTCCGGTGGTCCAGACCCTGCATAATTACAGGCTGATTTGTCCGGCGGCAACCTTTATGCGAGGGAATGAGGTTTGTGAAAAATGCTTGCACGGCTCGCTGCTGCATTCCATCCGTCATGGATGTTACCGAGGCTCGCAGTTGCAGACGATTCCGGTGGCGGCGATGATTAAGTTCAACGAGCTGATCGGCACATGGCAGCACAAGGTAAGCCGCTATATTGCGCTGACGCAGTTTGCACGGGACAAATTTGCCGAAAGCGGCCTTCCGCTGGACCGCATCGCAGTGAAACCGAATTTTATCCATCATCATTCGGTGAAAGCCAAGTATGATCCCAAAGATCGTTATTTGTTGTTCGTGGGGCGAATTTCAGTTGAAAAGGGGGTTCGCAAACTGCTGCAAGCCTGGTCACAGCTGGAAAATCAGGACGGATTGAGACTGGTCATCATTGGAGATGGTCCAGAAAAGGCTGAACTGGCTGCTGCTTATCCGCAGGAAGATATTCGGTTTCTCGGCCAGCAGGATGGAGACACGGTGTTGAATTTTATGAGCCGGGCCATGTATGTCATGGTGCCTTCCATTTGGTATGAAGGTTTTCCGATGACGATTGTAGAGTCCTATTCCGTAGGAACGCCAGTATTGTGCAGCCGAATCGGCGCACTGGAGGAAGTCGTGAAGGACGGGGTGACGGGTTTCCATTTTCAACATGACGATCTGGAAAATATAAAGACCGTGATTCGCCATGCAGTTGCCTATGAGAACTATACAGCTATGCGGCAGAGGGTGGCGGAAAACTATGCCGCACATTACACGGAAGAAGTGAATGTGAAGCAACTGTTGGCGATATATAGCGAGGTCATGGAGGAATGTGACAATGAAGCAGCCGCCCCAGTATAGAGTCGGAAGGATTGCGAGCACAGATGTTGCAGCACTGACATTTCAGGAGACGGTACATACGCTGGAACAATGGGCAGTCGGACGAAAGGACAGCTATGTATGTATTTGCAACACCCATTCCATTGTCACGGCTGGGAATCAGCCCGAGTTCCACGAAGCGCTCACTCAGGCTGATTTGTGTACTCCAGACGGTATGCCACTAGTATGGGCGCTCAAGCTGTACGGGTTTGAGCGTCAGGATCGGGTGGATGGTCCCAGTTTGATGCTGAAGTTGTGCGAACGTGCGCCACAAACGGGGGTGAGTGTATACTTTTACGGCAGTACGCGGGATACACTGGATAGCTTAAGAGACAGGATAGGGCAGGATTATCCTGGAATTCGTATCGCGGGCAGCTTTTCACCGCCATTTCGTGAACTTCAGCCAGTTGAGGAGAAGCGGATCGTTGAGGAAATCAATGCCTCAGGTGCGCATATCATATTCGTTAGTCTGGGCTGCCCAAAGCAGGAAATCTGGATGCATCGCAACAAAGATCGTATCCGAGGCGTGATGATCGGAGTAGGGGCAGCCTTTGACTATATTACAGGCAAGGTTCGCAGACCGCCGCTAACGGTACAAAGGCTGGGACTGGAATGGCTTTACCGTCTGCTCTGTGAGCCAAAACGTTTGTGGAAGAGATATGCGTATAACAATCCAATGTATATCTATCGTTTTCTCAAATCCTATCGGCATAATAAAAGGCTCACGCTCTATCATAATCGGCATACAGGGAGAGGCATAGAGAAGTAAAGCGGAGCAAAAGTACGATGCAATGAGACAGCATGTAAAAGGGGGAATTGTTTTTGAAGCTATGTGTGGTAGGTGCCGGATATGTTGGACTGGTGTCAGGGGTCTGTTTTGCCGCGCTTGGAAATACCGTCGTCTGTATCGACCAGAATGAAGATAAAATTCGGCAGTTACGTGCAGGCGGGGTACCGATTTATGAACCAGGCTTAAAGGCTCTAATTAAAGATAATGTGGAGCAGGGGCGGCTGAGCTTTACAACAGATATCGCGGCCTCGGTGCAAGCAGCTGATATTGTTATTTTGGCGGTAGGCACGCCTTCATTGCCGAGTGGAGAAGCCAACCTGTCCTATATTGAAGAAGCAGCGTGCGAGGTAGCAGATGCCATGAATGGCTACAAGATCATTGTCACCAAAAGCACGGTGCCTGTCGGAACGAACGAGCGTATTCAAAACTGGATGGCGAGTCGCACGAACTATCCTTTTGGCATCGCTTCGGTTCCTGAATTTTTACGAGAAGGCTCGGCAGTGATAGACACTCTACAGCCAGATCGGATCGTCATTGGAGCTTCTGATCCGCATGTGGCGGCGGTGCTAACTACTCTGCATGAGCCGCTGACAACGAATATCTTAACCACGGATATCCGTTCGGCCGAGATGATCAAGTATGCGTCGAACGCTTTTTTGGCGACCAAAATTTCGTTTATCAATGAGATTGCGAATATTTGTGAAAAGGTAGGGGCAGACGTTACACGCGTGGCCCACGGTATGGGGCTGGACCAACGGATCGGTTCCTCCTTTTTGTCCGCTGGTATTGGCTATGGGGGTTCGTGTTTTCCCAAGGATACACAGGCTTTAATTCAAATTGCAGGCAACGTAGATTATGAATTTAAGCTGCTGAAATCCGTAGTAGAGGTGAATCAGGGACAACGTTTTAACGTGATCCGCAAGCTGAAAGAGGCACTGGGTGAGCTGGAAGGAGCTACGATTGGCATATGGGGGCTGGCCTTTAAACCAAATACAGATGACGTAAGAGACGCTCCGGCGATGGATATCATACAGTCGCTGCTGGAGGCAGGGGCGCACATTCGTGCATATGACCCGATCGCTACCGCTAACTTCCGGCGATTGCTGGACAGCCCGGAAATACAGTGGACCGATAGTGCGCGAGAAGCAGCGGTAGGGTGCGATGCATTGTGTCTTCTGACAGAATGGGAGGAGTTTGGTGAGGTCGGATTGGGTGAACTGAACGAGCTGATGAAGTATCCCATTATGATTGACGGGCGCAATGTGTATAGGGAAGAACAAATCAGACAATCTTCCTTTGCATACTATTCTGTTGGTAGACCACAGATGAACAATCTGGATATAGATCGTCATCAGTCTGTAGTGAATCCGTAAAGGGAGGCTGCGTATGAAACGATGGCTGAAGGTGACGTTGGGCGCCGTGGCGTTATTGGTGGTAGGAGGGGCCGCCTATACCACCTATGTGTATCATTCCTTTAAAACAGCGGCGAATGCGATGTATCATCCGCGCAGCATCGTGCAGCCCGGAGCCGTCTCTAGCCTTGCAACGGGCGGAGTGGGGCGCTCCGTGGGTACAGACACTGGAGCGAGTACACCCAATCCGGCAGCCATCTCCCAGTTCAAGCCGTTCACCGTGCTGGTGCTGGGTGTAGATCGGCGGCCGCACGATCCAGGTCGATCCGATACGATGATCGTTCTGTCTGTGAATCCCGCCAAGGGTTCGATGTTGATGTTCAACATTCCACGCGATACGCGAACAGAGTTGATGGGTAGAGGGCGTGATGACAAAATCAATCACGCGTTTGCTTTTGGAGGCGTGGATATGTCGATCCGTACGGTAGAGCATTTTTTGAACCATTCGATAGATTACTATGTACAAATGAATATGGAAGGGTTTGCGAAAATGGTGGACCTTGTGGGGGGAGTCGAGGTTTACAATCCGCTTGATTTTCAGTATGAGGGGCATCATTTTGCGCAGGGGAATTTGAACTTGAACGGAACTGAAGCATTGGCCTATGCCCGTATGCGATTTGATGATCCGCGTGGGGATCTCGGAAGGAACGCCCGCCAGCGAGAGCTGCTCAAGCAAATTCTGGCCCAATCCATCAGCAAAGAAGGGCTGTTGCGAGTAAAACCGATCTTGGAGGCAGCAGGGGAACAGATTCGCACAGACATTAGCTTTGACGATATGAAGACCTTTCTAACCCGGATCGGCCCATCCCTTAAGCAGACGGATACCGTTGAGATCAAGGGACATGGGAGCAAAATCAACGGCGTGTATTATTACATCGTAGATGAGCCGGAACGCCAACGCATCCATGGAATATTGGAGAAGCACTTGCTCACAACTGCCCCATCGCCTTAGGCAGGATCGTAGCAGGCGGGTGTCCCTCAGGGGAGACCCGTTGTTCTCTTCTAAACTCCTCTTGTCCCACATACATCTGTAGAGTATTCGGTACAGTCCGACAGAGGGAGGGGCATGTATGCTGCTTAGAAGGAGAGCAGCTTCGGCGTTCGTCCGTAAGTTGCTGTATTTTGCAAGCATATGTGGGTTGCTATGGCTGCTGTGGATGGGTCTGCGTGGGATGATGTCTACGGGGGAAGGGAATCAAGCCGTAAAAGTGCTGAATGAGTTCTACACGATGGAGCAATCGGGGAATTTTGGCGGCTCATGGGAGCTTTTTCATTCACAAATGAAGAAAAAATTCGAGAAGTCCACGTATGTACAACAGCGTGCGCACGTTTTTATGCAGGATATGGGGACGGATACGTTTACGTTTGAACTGGGGGAACCGCAGGCTGAGTACGATATTCGTACTGATCCGAATGGAGAAGAGCTAGGTAAGGTCTACCGTATTACGGTCACTCAACATTACAAGACTCGCTTCGGCACTTTTGATATTGTGCAGCCTTGTTATGTGACGCAGGAAGATGAGGAGTGGAGGGTGCTTTGGATATACAAGGAAAAGGAACAGCCATAATAAGATGCCCCCGAAGGTGTTTCTGATAGGATAAATATGGTACAATACTTCCAAAACCGGAAATGTACAGTAAAAAGAATAACAGCTTCACTCCGGGTGGAAGGAGTTTCATAGCATGCAGCAAGCGGCAGGACAGGTTCCCGTCATACGTATGGAGGGTGTGAGTAAAATCATTTCCTCAAAAGCGATCGTGGACAATCTGACACTGGAGGTTCCGGCCGGACAGGTATTTGGTTTCCTCGGACCCAACGGTGCGGGAAAAACGACCACTATTCGTATGATGGTTGGCCTGATTTCGATCAGCAAGGGTGATATTCATATTTGTGGAGACAGCATCATTACCGATTTTGAAAAGGCTGTTTCCCATGTTGGTGCGATTGTTGAGAACCCGGAAATGTACAAGTTTCTGACAGGCTATCAAAATTTGCAGCATTTTGCACGTATGTCTCCCGGGGTGACCCAAGAGCGTATAGATGAAGCGATTCGTCTGGTAGGACTCGGAAACCGAATTCATGATAAAGTCAAAACCTATTCGCTCGGAATGCGGCAGCGACTTGGGGTAGCTCAGGCAATTTTGCATCGACCGAAGCTGCTTGTGCTGGATGAGCCGACCAATGGCTTGGACCCGCAGGGTATTCGTGAACTGCGGGATTATTTGCGTCAATTGACCCGTACGGAAGGAATTACCGTATTTGTATCAAGTCATTTGTTGTCCGAAATGGAGCTGATGTGCGACCGTGTGGCTATTATTCAGAGCGGGCGGTTGGTCGATATCAAGCAGTTGAAGAATTCAGAGGGAGAACTGCAGACGGCAGAAATTGCTTTTGAAGTCAATGATGCCGAGCAAGCTTATACCCTTGCTGGAGCAGGGCGCATCGAAGGCAATCAACTACTGCTGCACCTGGAGCGGGAACAGATTGCAGAGATGAACAGTCTGCTGGCTGCAAATGGAGTCAAGGTGTATGCCATTCACCCGGTTGCCCGTACGTTGGAAGATCAATTTTTGGAAGTGACGGGAGGCGGGTCCATTGGCTGATTTCTTCAAGCTGGTACATAACGAAAATCTTAAAATCTACTTGCGTGTGCGCACGTGGATTATGCTCGGACTGCTGGCGGTCATCACCGCTGTGATTCCAATGCTGATTTCTCTGGTTTCCGATCAGGTCAGTGTGTGGGATGGCATCGCATTGACAACGTTGTTTACATTTTTTCTCAATACGACGTTTACGGTTATTGTAGCTGCCGATTCAGTGGCTGGCGAATTTACATGGGGGACGATTAAGCTGCTGCTCATCCGACCTTGGACTCGCAGCAAAATTTTGTTGTCCAAGTATATATCGGTGATTTTGTTCAGTTTGCTTGGAACGATCGTTTTGGTTTTGATGGTTACGCTATCCTCCTGGCTGATGTTATCGAAGGACACACCAGCAGGCTCTGTTCCGCTGTTCAGTGATCCAATCTCTTACGTAACGCTAAACTTCTTGTATAGCTATATCGCCTTATTCGTAACCATGGCTTTTGCATTTATGTTATCCGCAGTGTTTCGATCCAGCGCCTTGGCGATTGGTTTGTCCTTGTTTATGATGTTCACCAAAACCATTTATAACTCGATTGGCTTGTTCAGCACAGATCGTTTTGAATGGACCAAATACGTACTCTTTACGCATATGGATCTGAAAAAATATCTGGATATGCCGCCGGGTACAGTAAGTTCCGATCTAATCTTTTCGCTCGCCGTGCTGGCCGCTTATTATGTGGTTTTTATCGCAGTTGCCTGGGTGGTTTTCGTAAAACGGGATGTTTCAACCTAGACATGTTTCTCTTAGAATGAGTGATTTAATCATACGAGGATTTTGGCAAAATGCCGAGATCGCAAAAAGGAAGTCCAATGCTTAGGCAGTTGGACTTCCTTTTTTATATGTTAACACTGTTCATGCAGTATTTATGTCATTTTTGCTACATATTCTGCAAGTGTGGGTATATTGTAATCTATTTTCAGCAAGAATCAATCAATAGGGTCGGTTTGCGTTTAAAGAAGTAGAGAGAAACAGAACAGGGGGGCGCATGATATGCTGCAAAATAATCGTTTTTTTCGTCTGACTTCAGGAATCGTCATGCTGTTGCTCATCATTTACTTGGGCACCAAAGTAAGTTTTATATTCAGTCCTCTCGTATCCTTGGTCAGCCTGCTGATTGTACCGCTGATGCTATCTTTTTTCCTCTATTATTTATTGAGACCGATCGTAGATGTTATGGAACGGAGAAAAATCAAACGATCGATTTCCATATTGCTGATTTATTTGGTCATTGGTGTGCTGCTGTTCCTTTTCTCATGGGGAGTGTGGCCTACGCTCCGTGATCAGGTAACCAATTTATTTGAGAATGCGCCGAAGCTCATTAAAAGTCTGGTTGATCAATTGAGCCAGTGGCGGCATAATCAATCCTTGAGACAAGTGCTGCCTCCAGGTGAAGACCCGCTGTCACAACTGTCAGATACTTTGAATGAAGCCTTTTCTGCGCTGTCAGATTATTCGGTAAAGCTGGTATCGTTCGTATCCTACTTTTTTATTGTATTGGCTACCTTCCCGATATTGCTCTACTATATGTTGAAGGAAGGGAGCAAGTTTGGCCCCAAAATGCTAAATTTCTTTCCTAGAAAATATCACAAGGACGCGCTGGAGGTGATGGAGGATATCGATAGTGCGCTTAGCAGCTTTATCGTCAGTCGGGTGCTGATCAATGTCGCACTGGGCTTGATGATGTTCCTTGGATTTTTGATTATTGGTTTGCCTTATGCCTTGCTGCTTGCCGTTATTTCGATTTTCCTTAATTTTATTCCCTATGTGGGGGCAGTAGCTGCTTCTATACCTGTGGTTATCATTGGATTTCTCGAATCGCCTTCGATGGCGCTCTGGTCGCTGGTGGTGGTGATCGTTGCCCAGCAAATTCAGGATAATTGGTTATCGCCGATTGTCTTTGGCAAGCAGTTGGATATTCATCCGTTGACTGTCGTCATTTTATTGCTGGTTGGTGGCGACCTGCTC
>NZ_JCAJRU010000082.1:0-18904 GCF_059447605.1 Paenibacillus sp. N119s
ATCGGTTAAAGCCCATCAACACAGTGCTGGTGCTAAAAAAACGCAGAAGGGCACGAAGTAAATCAGCACATCGGTCTAAGTCGTGGTGGAAAGACAACTAAACTTCATACTATAGTCGATGGATTAGGAAATCCCCTTGCTTTTCTTCTGACGGGTGGCCAAGTCTATGATTCCGTTCCAGCGATCGAATTACTTCAGGAATTTGATATTACGGGAAGCCATATTCTGGGCGACAAAGCCTATGGCTCAGAAACGATTCGGAATTGGATTACGACCAAACAGGCATCCTATATCATTCCGCCTAAAGCAAATAGTCGAAATCCATGGAAAGTGGATTGGTATTTGTACAAAGAACGCCACTTAGTGGAGTGCTTTTTCAATAAAATCAAACATTTTCGCCGTGTAGCTACCCGTTACGACAAGCTAGCAAAGTCATTCTTGTCGTTTGTATACGTAGCCGCTATTTTCAAATTGACTCAGTAATGAGTTTTCAGACACGTCCTAGTAACTTTCGATATTTCTCATCATTGATGTCACCATTTTTAATTATGAAAGAAACGTTATAAAATATTCTGTTGTTCCGTTAATTGCTGAAATAAACATATTAGTAAATATATATTAAGACTTGCTTAGTGACGGAAGCCTTACCGTCTATCAGTGTTGAAACTTTCTTATCAATAGCTATCAGTTCACCACGGTCTTTATCGAGGAAAATCATTTCGCGAAACGATCTAAGCATCAACGTTCGTTTGTCTTCGAGAATCCCCTTATTTTCTAAGTATTTGGTTATTTTCCTGACAACCCGCATCCGTCACGATATTCTTCGTATTAGTCGCCCTTTTTTGGGGATAAACCTATGACTTTGACTTCCCCATTTTTATCTATAATATCCTGCATTGCAAGAAGCATCCCTAATACATAAACTCACACGATGGCCAACCGGAATATTATAACTTTCCAGAAAACAAGAAAACATTCGATAGCTTTTAGGCAAACTACTCTCTCTGTCCTCCTCACATATAAAATTTACTAACCCTCTAATTAATAGTTACTTTTCCTTCCTAACTCCCTTAACAGGAGTGTTATCAGACATTTCAGCTTCTAGGAAGCTTCCGTTATTTGCATCCCTTTTAACCCATGGGTCATTTTTAGGATTGTAAGTTTGGGATCTATCTCTTTCAGCTTGCCAGTGTTTTTCACCACACTAGTCCAATCTCTTCCGATTAAATATTATCAATTATATGTACCTATTCATATCTATTAATAACATTTAGCGACGGCACCGAAAAAAAAGGGACTAACCAACGTAAAAGTCAGTATCGTCGCTATTTTTTTGAATATGAATAAAAGATAAAATTGAACCTTGAACTAAGAATTAATATCAAAAAATTAATTTACATACTAAAAAAAGGATTTACAACGAAGGTTAATTGATGTAATGTAATATTAAACATACAAATTTCCCATATTTTAGTTGTTAATTTCTGCATGTTTGGAAGTCTTTGAGGTGAATCCTTCTTGGTAAATGCATTTTTTGCTATTGTAAGCATAATAATATGTTCCGTCAGGTTCATCTTTGAAAATTACATTAGTATGGAACCCCCAACCCTTTGCCCAGTTGTAGTAGCTCTTTATTTCTTTTATATCTTCATTTTTATAACCTTGATCTTTGACTAGGTATTGCTGGGTATCATTTTTGATTTTGTCTAATGAGTGGTTGATAGAAATACCACCTATTATGATTAACACTACAATTGTTGCAAAAAGTATACCTATTTTTTTTTTCATATAAAAATCCTCCAATAATAATAAGTAAGGTGTGAACAGCAATGAAAGAATACCTTCAAACAAACGACAAATTAACCTTCCTTGGGCACAGTATTTATTTTTGTTCATGCGGATCGTACATCCAAAAAAATAATAAGAAAATCTTTCTCAGTACTACGGAGAATCTGTTATTATCATTTTTCTGTGAAAACCCCAACAAGAAAGTATACGTACAAGATTTAGTTGAACTATTAAGCATGACAAAGCCAAATATCGCATTTACTGAACAAAATGTGTATGTCTATATTAGCAGGTTAAGAAAAAAGTTAGAAGATATCCCATCACAGCCTTGCCTACTTTTAAATTTACGGCCTGGATACTTACTAAGCATATAATATACCAGTATATCATTAATCTAACAAAAAGGTTAGATTAATGATATTAACTACTCCTTGATTTTGATATTTAATATTATGTAAAGCTAGTTATAAAATCACATGGAAGTTTGCAGACAAGATGATGTCCATCAAAAGTATCGCCCTTATCTTTCAGCGGGAAGAGCTTTTCCTGTTATTATCGATGGTAAAACTCTATTGAGCATATTTGTGATTCTCTAACGCAGCTTTATACATTCAAGGAGGTATAAGTATGTTGAAAAAATTTTTTAATTTATCAGCTTTAGTTATGATCTTGAGTTTGGTATTATCCACGAATGTGTTTGCAGCAGCAAGCTATCCGAATTCCTCAACTGCTGTTAAAGCAGGGGATATATTAGTTACAAGCGATACGTCTTCAAATGGATTAACAGGGCATGCAGGAATTGTTGTCAATTCTACATACTTAGTAGAAATCAAAGGAGCAGGATACCACCCACAAAAAACAGCGATTTCCTCCTTCTTTAACAGCCACAGAAACAAGGTTAGAGTTGTTCGTTACAACAATGCTACAGCCGCTCAAAAAGCAGCTAACTGGGCTAATAAATACCAAGCAAATTATTCAAATGTAAGTTATGATTTTGATGATCTCTATCAATATAACAAATCGACGTATTGCTCAAAAATCGTTTGGGATGCATATCATTTTGGAGCAAATGTAAATTTTTCAACAGCAAGATTGAATCTAGGCAATGTAACTGTTCCCTATTGGATCCAAGTTGCTACTCCATATGGCTTATTAAATGAGGGTTCTTTGGTTTTAGCACAAGATTCAAACTGGTAATTTTGTAGTTAAAACATGTCTTAAAAAAAAGGTCGGCATTATGTCGACCTTTTTTCGTGTAATTTAGTTATCATATAAATAATTTAATATAAATCATATTTTAAGTTATATATTCGCCATGGACTTAAAAGAAAATAGATATTATTACTTTTAGAGAATCCCTGTTATTGGTAAAGACTTATTTTCTTTTAGAAGGTTAAGTCGTATGCATCATAGAGATCCAGCAAGACATCGAGACACTGCAATACTCCCCGCTCCCCCCTTCACTCAGCTTCGCAACTCCCTCCATGTCCAGGATGACCTGTATTTTTCCCTCCGGCCTACAGCCCATCTTCATCTGGAAGTAGGGGGGTAACCTTCATGATCTCAAAGTCTCATTGGCCTTGGAAGAAAAGACGGCGGACTTTTCGGTAGTTGCCCTGAATACGTCGAGTTGCATGCCTCGACAACACCCAAACTTATAAAATTGCTGTCATGAACACCAACGACTACATCATCATCTATCCTGTTCACACAAGTGAGAATTCACCATAAGAAGGCTGAACAAGGCTAAAAGAATAAACAGAAGTTTAAAGGCAATGAGGAAAACATATACTGAACAAGTTAAAAGAAGCCATTGAATCAACGAGGACGTTGTAAATAATTCTGAATCGTACGGAAACACTTGGATCATGGCGCTAGTGATTAGGCCGTTCATCCACAATCAAAAATAGTTCCTACCCGCTTGTTTGGAAGAGCATGAAGTGCTCCCTTCCGAACAGGCCTTTTTTTTGCGTGCGATCTTAGGACAACCGATCAGAGTGGGACAAGCAGATACGTGGACGGTACGAATCTGTTTGTGACGATAGACCACGATACTGAAATTATAGATAATGTAAAATAGGATGAAGCACTGTCAAACAGTCCTATATTTCACTGTGGCGAAATTACGGATGTCTTAAGTTGTGTGAATGAGTTAGCTGATCCCTGTTATATCGCGCTAGGAAATCCATTCCCTACACAGGAGTAAGGCATTCTGTTCATGCAGCTTGCATAAGAAGATAATCCTTTTACCCTGTAAACAGATTCATCCCATCAAAAAGCGACAGTATCGACGAATATGTCATTCTAAGCACTGTCGCTTTTTCTCGATAGACTTAACATTACTGAAAGTCGGCGAGTATTTAATTTTTGTATATTAATTTAATCAACACACCCACAATAGTCCATACGATAGCAATAGTTGCTTTCATTTTAAAGGAGTTACTCATCTTCCCCGTCTTATTCACTTTATTGGAGATCCAGATAAACACTGTTGCAAACAAATATCCTATCATTAAATCAATTATTATATAGATTACTGGTAATAAAATGGACACTAGTCCGCTTCACCCTTTCAAATTAATTCTAGGTACGTTTACAAAATTATTAGATAGAGTACTAGGACCATAACTCATCTTTTTCAAGACAAAGTCTATCTGACGTTTACTATCCTCTACCTCAATGATAGTAAGCCATTTTTGAAAAATGTTAAATTCTTTTAATTGTAGTAGTGCTCTTAAATCCAACACCCCCACTACACATCTAGTCTTTCTGATTTTCTCTCTAGGGTAAATGTATAAGTAGCGAGGGGAATCTCTGGTTCATCAGAGATATACCAATGGAAATTTACATCTGTTGTGGTATGGATATCAGATAGCTGAACTAATACCTGAACGGACCCGCTCTGCTCAGGGTAAAAAGTATTCGTTATATTAATCGGTTTAAAATCTGAAGTCGTATCTTCACAGACTGTGATAGATTCTATATTCATATTCAGCCACCTACCTTTTATATAAATAAATCAAAAAACCAATACCTCAATAAGCCAGTATTGGTTTTTTAATTCATCTTTAATTAGTTGCCTTTACCCCAAATAGCCACACCGATACCATAACGAATACCGCCCGTGATTGCTCCACCAGCGGCACCAATTGTCCCTCCTAAAATAGCTCCAGGAACTGCTCCTACACCACCAGCAGCTGCGCCAGCAATACCTCCAGTTACTGCTCCTCTTGCTGCGCCAGTTACAGTGGTAACCACGAATATGCCATACTACGCCGAAATCAGCGCCTCCACTATTCTCATTCACAGATAGGAAGCACCACGTTAACATTAGTCTTCACAGAAAAGAAAAACGCGCCCTCGTAGCTCTTATTCAAGAGCAGACTCATCCCCTGTATATCCTTTGAAAGAATGGAGGCATATTTCACGCGATCTCGATATAACCCCCTGCTTTTTAAAATACTTGGTTGGACATTCGAGGGCTTACAACGGAAAAACCTTCCCACTTTAAAACAGACCCTTAATCCAGCTCCTGTCCATCATTTTCAATTTGAATATGACCACAATACAGACACTGATGGGTACAGTTTTGTGTCAAGGCGGGCTGTCCTTCGATCTTCACATCACTTTTCCCGTTCAACCACGGCATGGTCAGGACTGGAACACACGGAGCTTTCTTCACGCCATAGATGTCCACCATCTCACTGGCCTGCACGGCCGGATTTAAAGGACTGGAGCAATTCCCAAAAGACTGAATGTTCACTCCTGGAACGTAATCTCCAATATTCATTTGTGCTTTGTTTTTTACGTAGACGCCATGGCTAAAAGGTCTTTTTAAACGGGTAGGTTGTGTGCCATAACTACAACTCAAGATCGCTCCTGCCACGACATAGCTTTTTTTTGCACCCGTTCCCGGTTTCACCTGGGCTTCTTCCATTTACTCCATCCTCCTTAGTGCTTCCATCTCGACTCTTTGCACTCGAATGCCTGTAAAAGATCGGCGCAGCAGGCTCTCCGCCACAGCCAAATGGATATAGATATGAGGTTCGATCAGTCCCTCAATCCGAAAAACAGGGGGCTCTATCTCCCCCTGTCTCAGTATCAGACGTTTCAACGCACCATTGGGGTACCATTCCGTTTGTGCGGACAAACAATCCACCAGCGGCGGACGAAGCACCCAGTATACCTCCTGTCTAGCCTGCTGGAAATCGGTTAGGATAGCCGCCTTCCATTTCAGTTCTGGCATATATTTCTCCAATAATACTTTCATCCGATCAGACACCAGTGGTAGAGGAAATTCCAGAAAATCCGGGTACACTGTTCGTGGGTCGGTATGTACAGCCAAAAAAAGCGGATCATCCTGCTGTTGCTTTCCCTCAGCTTCTGTCAGGATTTCTTCTACTTGCAAAGGAGACAGCGCAGCAGGCTCCACCCGATGTTTTACCCGCTCGTCTATCATCAATTGAAAATATCTCAATGCAGCCACTCCCTTTTGCTACCAACATCCCTCACCTGCGTAGACCACTCCAAACCAATAGCTCCTCTACGCTGTTCATCGGTAAAAATAACTCCTTGTACATTGGCACCTGTAAAATCAGCTCCAATCAAACAAGCCCCTTTAAAGGATGCACCTGTCACATCTGCCCCAACAAAGCAGGCATCGGTTAGATCTGCCCCGTCCAAGGACGCTTTTTGTAGTAACGCTTCTTGAAAAATGGCCCCTCGCAACTGTGCATCATGAAAACGGGCTCCTTGCAAGCTCGCACCTGTGAAATTTACACCAGCAAAACCCAATGGCTCCCAATCCAATGAAGCATCTGATCCATATCCAGCGTTACCCATAACGACATCCAATATGGCCCCTTTCATCGAGCATCCGCTAAAATTGGCTCCATGAAGTAAACTGTATGTCAAATCAATTCCATTTAACTCACTTCCCTGCCACACCGTTCCTACCAGAACACAGCTATGTAGACGGCTATGCTCCATCCTGATTTGGCGAAAAGCTGTATAACGAAAATCCAACAGGCTATAATCCCCATCCGACAAATGAACTTGAGTCAACGCCTGATAGCTGTACGCATGTTCCTCTTTTTCCTCCAACCACGACCGAATCTCATTCGCCTCTATGGCTCTGCGATCTTCTCGATATACCGATACACTATGATCCAAATATTCCCCGACACGAATCTCGAATGTCTCTTCTCGCTCCAGCTCTTGAAATTCCGATAAGTACACCGCCTGTTTCATTGCCGAGCGCACCACATTCACAACGAGCGCATGAATGTGTACCGCTGCTTCCAACATCATCTGCTCCCATTCAAGCTCTGATAGAGAAACTTGCTGCTTCTCTACCTCCCTTCGCAATTGCTGCTGCAAATCGGTCCAGTAGGAATATCCCCAGCTTGTGTTCCATTCAAAACGGATCGGCTGCACATCAAGCATCCATAAAGCATCGGAAACCTCTACAAGATAAGCAGGCCGTTCTTCCAACCACGTAGTACGCAGCATAGAGTACGTGATATAACCGATCCTTCCTTTTCTTCCCTGAAGCTGCTCTTGCCGAATGTGCTGGCAATATCCCCGAAACTCTTCGATACAGGCTTGAATCCGTTGCTCCTGCGCCACCTTGAACTTCAGTGCCCAGTCTCTGCGGATGAGAAACCACGACTGATTCAAAATGGCCTGCCATTGCGGTTCTAACTCATCATCCATAAGCTTCTCCATTTGTATTCAACCACCACCTAAAGCTCTTCATATATTCATATCTTCAGGCTGACGCCACCCACCCGCTGCCCAATAGCCTAATTAATTCGACTTCACTTCACTGCCCTTCATGTCTGCTGATCCACTCAATTGAATATGACTGCCATTGCAATCCATACGCAGCTCGCTGCCTGCGGACAAATTCATCGTTTTCCCTGCCGACAGGCTCAGATTACCCCCCGCCGAGATACTTACCTGTTTATTGCTCACAATATGAATGCCTTCCTTGTCGTCCAGCTTGATAAAAATAGCGCCATCTTTCCCCGTCACGACCAGTTCATCCGGTCCCAAACGAATTTCTTTTCCATGAGGTGTTCGCCATATTTTCATCTGCGGATTGGAAAGCTTGTTATGCCCGCTTCCTCTGTCTGCACGTCGGACTGCACTGCCTGCTATACCATCTTCTTCACGGCTGCCCGGAAAATAGAGTGAAACCGGATCCCCTTTTTCCGGCATCACATACCAACCTGTATGCCCTCCGCCGCTATACACCGTCGAATAATTGAACCAATGCGCTTGATCGACCACCTGCTTCTCGTCGCAATCCAGATGGATACGCACCTGATCCTGACGCACGTCCACGACTACTCCGCCTAATGAAGCACCCGCCAGCTTTTCCTGATAGTAGCTTTTCTGCCGTAAGCCTTTGTACGAGGCAAGCACATATTGATGCCGCAACAGCCCCTGTCTCATTTCCGTATAAACCTCAATGACATACAAACTGTGTTCCTGAAAAGTCAACTGAGCGCCCAAATCCAGCACCTCGTCTGTCTCCACCTCATAAAAAATAAAATCATTTTCGTTCACCTTTGCCTGCTCATTTTCCTGAAAGTAGCGGAAAGGCAGCATCTGCTTGCGTACCGTATAACGGGTATGATCCAGCACGGCCTGTGCAGGACTGTCCTCAATGCCAAAATAAAATTTGGGACTGTCAAAACGCGACACAGGCATCAGGCTCGTATGGTAGCGGGAAGCCATGCGTCTTAAAAAGGCCCAATCCGTCTCCTGATACTGGATGGCAATCCGTCCAATAGGCTCTCCACCGGTCGCTCCATCAATCACATCCAATCCCTCATAATCCTTACCAATCTGCTCCAGCATCTGAGGAATTGTCATTTTGGTATATTGAAAAGAACGGGTGCGTTGCTGGATATCCATCCGATAAGTATGAGAAATGGCCTCTACCTCCAGATAGTACACATCCCGCACAACCTTCACTTCGACCGATAGCGCAATCCCGCTGAATAGAGGCTTATTTTCACCCAATTCATTTTGCTGGCTTACCTCAATAATCGTGTTCTTTTCCGTCGTTTCCACATAGCTGTCCTGCATGTCTTCCGGGATGATCCCTGTAAAATAGAGACGAGTATGCTCGTTGATTTTCTTCGTGAGGGTAAGCTGCTCCAGCTCAACCAACTCGTAGGGATGAATTAGGATATTGTCGTAGCCCAGACTCATAGCGAATCCGCTCCTCTCTCAAGCGTAGGATGTAAAAGCAAAGAAACTGCATGAAGCGATTGTACTGTGTTTTCCGCTACAGGCAGCCATACCTCCATGTCCGATTCCATACAGTTAAAGGTTCCCATCATCACCTGTCCTGCATGGGTGAACAGCAAGATTTCGTTGTACAAATTTGTATCCACGCCTGCTGCAACAAAACGGATCACCCCAATGGACAGACCGGAATGATTTACGATCACTTGAGTGCCCAACCAGTTACGGATCGGTTGTACAGCTCGCAAAGTGTCCGCCATTTGCTCCACAAACTCAAGAAGCTCCTCGTTCGGCAAAGTGGATTCTGTCCGATTAAAAGTGATATTCACCGTTCCATCTTCCGAGGTGTAAATAACCTCTGGACGATACTCCGAAGGATACTTAAATTTGGCCTGCTCCAATGGCATCAAACTAAAAGATTTCGGCACGCTTACCTGGATTTGTCCGTCCAAAATAACCCTCAATTCGAGCGTAATGAGCTCATCACCTAACCGCAACGCCTGATTTCCCCCGAAAACGGATTGATCTTGATCGGATATAGCAGTTTGGGAAAGGATCGTATTTTCGTTATTAGATGCAACATCATAATTAAGCTTATTTTTAAGACTTAAAATGTGCTCGTCCATATAGTTCATAGGGTTAGTCCCTTCTTCGTAAAAAAGATAAGTATTAATTCAAAATATAAAAGCAAAAGGGCATATTTAACAATAACCCATCTTATGTATGTATCGGCCAGAATCGAGATTTTGTTTACAGAAAGAACCATAGCATGCGTTATTTTCAATGTATATTTCTGAAATTAATATGGAGAAGGGGATGATAGGAATGTACTATGGATCGGATTGAATCCTTCCTTGCTCAGAATGAAAGCAGGTATCATGACTTGGAAAGGCTGTCTCTATAATAAAAATGATTTTATCAATTGGTTTGGATAATGGGGGTTTGTGAGGTTAAATTTACACTTAGTCCGCAATCGAACCCGATAAAAAGCAAAAACCCGCTCAATGAGTGGGTTTTTTAAATGGAGGCGAACCGTGGCTCAGCAAATCCACAATCCGTCGTCGAGTAATGTTGAGATTGTTTGGTGAGGTGGCATAATTATTTACGAAATTGAATTCAACAAATTAAGTGCATCCGAGCATAAAGCTTGAGCATTATTGTAAAATAAAAATAATGTGTTTATCTTGCTCATAAGCCCAATTGAACTATTTATGTACTCTTTTCCGTCCTGTGTCTCTTTAAGTTTTTCCTGATTTAGAACCACGAAATTGGTTGGGCATATCCTAAAATTACTGACGAAACAAAGCGAATCATCGACACATTCTTGATTAACTGGGATGTGTCTCCAATCGCTAGAAAAACGGTTGGATTCATTGAAGAGATGCCGATCGAGGTGGATCAACTGGGAGGTAAAAACACATATCATTAAGTGGATTTGTCCTAGCTGCGAGGACGCCTGTTCGATCATTAAAACAGGTGCGAATCATTTTCGAAGACTGTAAGGAACCCTTTATTGATGAGCCGGCTTAGGAAAAAAAGACGTTGAAAAGTTATAGATAAATAGAGAATTAAATGGTAATATATACCTTTACAAATTCACATAATAGGAATAAAATCACTGTATTAACAGCTAGTACCCATCAAGCAACGTCGGATAAGTTTGGTGAGCATCAGCTCAATTTAATAATAAGGAGCCTTAAGCATGAAAAAGAAAATCGGATTTGTTTTAGCTTCAATGGTCGTTGGTATGTCTTTGATTTCAGAAACATCAAATGCATATGGATTAAATGGAATTATTGCTGGCAAGTTTTCCGTAGAAGAAAAGCCGAACTATACTTTTCTTCTCACTTCTGCTGCCTTAAAAAAGGATGGAGGTATAGTTGCAACGGGTCGAGCGAGTAATAATAATGGTAATTGGTACAATTCTTACGATGAAAATGGCCGAGTGTTTTGGTCTTCTAAGTCTGAAGGTTTGATTGACCCAGGCACTACAATCGTCTTACCAGATGGAAGTACGCTTTCTGCATCAGAATATGGTAAATGGGAAATCAAAGATGAGTCAGGAAGTACAGTTCAGACTGGGAAATGGGATATGGGGGGGGGGGTATATAAAATTAAGCAGCTAAAAAATGGGAAAATACTTTTTGCAGGCTCACGAGGAGCTTACCAAATTTTTGAGAATGACATGACTCCTTTTCGAAGTGGGTTTTGGAGTGCAAACGGACCTATTTATGATGCCGAAGAAATGGATAATGGCAATATATTGTTAGTCGGGTCACTCGGTAATTGGTCTGTAATCAATAATGAAGGTAAAGGTTTGAAGTCAGGAAGGTATAAAACTTCACACATAACAAGCGTTGCCCGATTGTCTGACGGTAATTTAATTGCCGTAACTAGTCCTGGTTCATATATTTTGTTCAACCAAGAAGGGACAATCATTGGGGATGGATTGGTATCAGGAAAAAAAGTCGTCAGCACTCTTCTATCCGTAACATCTTTTCCAGGTAATCATGCAGTAGTCAGAGATGGCAGCAAAGTCCACATATTAAAAATTGAAAATAATACTGCTGAGAATGTTTATACTGGAAAAACAATTGTTGTTAAGGGCGAAGGTAATGATAAAACTACAGTTAAAATTTCTGATAATAAAATTTTCTTTGGTGGAAAAAATGGGATATTCCAAATAATGGAGGTTGATTTGACTCCTTAACTATCATAAATATAATTTCTCTAAAAAGAAGAAAGAGGACTCCTCTTTCCAGGCTGTCGAGAAAGTCTCGACAGCTTTTTTTATGTTAATTTTATTTAAGACGACACTGCGTTAATGTTGCATAATATAGGTAACTATGTAGAACGGACGGTGTTGATATGCTGCGACCTCATCGAGACAAACAACAATCTTTTGAATTGGTTTCTCTGGAAGAACTGGTACCGCAAGATCATCTGCTTCGTAAAGTGGATAAATATAATAGACTTCTCCTTTATTCATGAGAAGGTAGGCCCGCTGTATTGTGCGGACAACGGGCGTCCTGCCATTGATCCTACCGTGTTGTTTAAAATGATCTTTCTCGGTTATTTCCATGGCATTCGCTCAGAACGGCAACTCGAGCGTGAAATTCAGACGAACCTGGCCTATCGCTGGTTCTTGGGGCTGGGCTTAGCGGATAAAGTTCCAGATCATACGACGATTAGTAAATGAAGAATAAAAAAATTCAAGTATGTTCTTGACGCAGAAGTTATTCAAGTAAGTTCTTGTCCAATATTCAAGCAAGTTCATGTCGCTACACGAATATGAAGGGTGCGTATAAGCTTGCTGATCATATGGACGTGGAGTTGGAGTTGAAAATGGCCGGGTTGAGTCGCGGACAGGAGGCGCGTGTGCTACTGATTTTATGTCTGGCACGCGAGGTTCTCCACTCATGATCCTGGATGAAGCGTTCGCAGGTATTGATGTCCTCTCCAGAGAGGCGATTGTGGCCGGGATTATTGATTATTTGGAGGGTCGGCAGCAATCTATACTCATTAGCACGCATGATATTCAGGAAGTGGAAGGCTTGTTTGACTATACTCAATATCCCTTTCAATCTAAAAAACAACGGTACCCACGAAAGCATCATTCAACGCGAGGTCGTCGGTACCGTTTAATCTTGATTTAATACTACTTAGAAAATTTTAATTAGAAAAATACTTACAGTTTCGAAATATAGAAATCTGCACTCTTCTTTCTGATCTTCTTGGGAAAGTTCAATAAACCAATCTTCAAGCTTATCTTCTTCTTTAAAAATTCTCGATCTCCAAAAGTTCAATCCTAGTTCTGGAAATGAATACATCCAACCCACCTCTGGATCATTTTCATCATAAGGTGATTTCTCATTAACCATCTTAACTAGATTTTCAGCTTTAGTGTTAAACACATCAGTGCCATCAAACAAGCAATTGAACTCTTCCTTTAGATGCGAAGCAATTTCGATGAAGTTCCACAGTTCCAGCAAATGATTGTTGATAGTGAATAAGGATTATTTGATGTGCTCATTGTTCATAAGTTGGATCGTTTCAGCCGGGACAAATACGACAGTGCTAAATACAAACGCAAACTGAAGTTGAACGGTATTAAACTGTACAGCGTCACCGAAAACCTAGATGGCTCTCCCGAAAGTGTCATTCTGGATTCTTTGCTGGAAGGTATGGCTGAGTACTATTCCAAAAACTTGGCCCGTGAGGTCATGAAGGGGATGAAAGAAACAGCATACCAATGTAAACATACAGGCGGCTTACCTCCCATCGGCTATGCTGTAGATCCTGTAACAAAAAAGTACATCATTAATGAAGAGGAACGCGGCATCGTCGAAACTGTTTTTTCTATGTTCCTCGCTGGTCACGGCTATAATCAGATCATTCGAGAACTGACGGAGCAAGGCTACACATCACGTTATGGAAAACCGATCAGCAAGGGAACCCTAGGTACCATTCTTCGCAATGAAAAGTATACAGGCACTTACATTTTCAACCTCACCGGCAGCAAGGATGCGGCTGGTAAACGAAACGGCAATCGGCATAAAAATAGTGAAGATGTGATTCGTGTCGAAGGTGGTATGCCACAGCTTGTAACCAAGGAAGATTTTCAAAAGGCACAGGAAAAGATGAATCAAAACAAGCGCCAACCTGGCGCTTACAAGGCAAAAGAAATGTACCTGCTTAGCGGACTCATTGTTTGCGGGGAATGTTTGAAAAACGTAGGCATTCAGTATGCCATGATGGGCAATACCAAATACAGTGGTAGAAGCAAACTGAAATATGTTACCTACCGTTGCGGCAACCGTGACCGAACAAAGGCATGCAAGAATCCCGAATTACGCCGGGAGTACATTGAAGCCTATGTACTAGCCCAACTCCAAGAGAAGATTTTTAACGATAAAGCTATCCCTCTTCTGGCTAAACAGCTTAATGAGTACCAAAAGTCCAAAGAAACTCATGTGAAAGCCGATCAACAACGCCTGAACAAGAGTCTGGAAGGTGTAGAGCGCCAGATCGATAACATTGTAAATGCGGTGGCTGGCGGTCTGAACAATCCTACCATTCTTGAAAAGTTGTCCTCACTGGAACAGCAAAAGATTGAGCTAGAAACGAAACTGCTTGAGGCTCAGCAGGTAAAAGAAAAAGCAGCGATCACAGAGCATACTCTGCGACAACTGCTTTCTGACTCTCAGGACCACATCACCAGCCGGAACCTTCCTGAGATCAAGAAGTTCATCGGCAGCTATGTAGAAAAGGTGATCGTCTACAAGGAACACGTAGAAGTCATCTTTAAGCTACAAGTTGTGGATTTGATCGATGGAGGCGAGGGGAGTCGAACCCCTGTCCGAAGATAACGACACATAAGCTTCTACGGGTGTAGTCACAGTTTTGATGTCACCCGAGTATCGCCCCGTAACCGGCTATACGTTGGGTCAGCCTGATTGTCTTCTTCAGCACACCCCAGGCGGAGATGTGGCAGCGTATCCCACTATAGGTTAGCCCCTACATCCGGCACATGGGCGATGCAGGAGAGGAGCACGCTCACAGGTTATTAAGCTGCGAAAGCGTAGTTGTTTTGTTGTTTGCCGTTTAATAGGCTTTAGCGTTGATGAAGTGGACGCGTCCCCACTACCCGCTACCCATGCTCGAACTATCCCCGTCGAATCCATAAACGCCCCCTTATTATAAAAGGGCTCCACGGATAAATCCGGAAATACCGGAGCATAAGTGCATATATCAAAAGCTGAATCCTAAGATTCAACACACACTCGGATCAAGTTAAATCCAAGATCTTTAAAAACTTACTACTACGTTAGTATAACATATTACATGTCATAACGAAACGGATTGAAGCCATTAAGGCTCGATAAAATAGCACCATTACAGGAACAAGTAACTTATCCACGTAATTTGTACCATCCTAATCAGCAGACAGCTTATCTTGCAATTTTTTGCTTCTCGCGTAGAGCACGCTGGATATCACGCTGGGCATCACGTTTGGCAGCTGTTTCTCGCTTATCATACTGCTTTTTACCTCTACCCAGTCCAAGCAACAGTTTGGCATAGCCGTTGCGAACATAAATCTTGAGCGGCACGATGGTGTAGCCTTCCTGTTTGGACAGACCAATAAGCTTACGAATCTGCTCCTTGTGCAGCAGCAGCTTACGCGTACGCGTCGGATCGGTCGGATTATTACGATTACCTTGTTCAAAAGGGCTGATATGCATATTGTGAATATGAATTTCGCCATTACGGATCGTAGCAAAAGCATCGCTTATATTAGAGCGACCATTTCTCAGAGACTTAATCTCCGTTCCCGTTAACACCATGCCCGCCTCGTAGGTGTCCTCAATAAAATAGTCATGGGAAGCTTTTTTGTTCTGGGCGAGCACTTTCCCGTCTGCCTTCTTACCCATGAATACCACTCCTTATACATAACTTAATTCAATCTAGAAATCCAGCTACAAAGAGCTACCCTAGAAATATATTGTAACAAATTTCAGATGGTAAAAGCAAGAAAGGTCAAGGCTGCTACATTTCTAATTACCCCAATAGCACACTAAAATCAAGCGGCTTCTATCCATTACTACAGACAGAAACCGCTCATATACCTAAGCCTCATTTAGCATGATCTACTGCTCTTGAGAAGCGCTAGTCTCCTAAAAAGTAAGTTGGTTCAACCTACTTTTTCTTTTTCCGTACAAACCCAGCGGTGCTATTCCCGCCGTTACCGCCCTTTTTTTTCCGCTTGCGACGTGCTGCGCCTTCACCGCTTGATCTGGCAGCATTACCTGGGGTAGCTGCATCTCCAATGAATATCCCGCTGGCAGACGTCTTTTTCCGTCGCTTGCTTGTGCCCGTTACTGGCGAATTGTACCCGCCCTTGCCACTACCAAAGCCGAAGCTGCCTGTCGAGCCTGTTCCGACGCCGTTTCCATCACCACGACCTGTGCGACCTGCGATGCTGATACCTCCGTTGCCGCCCTCTTTGGGCTTCCCAGCCGCCTCACGACCGCCTTTACGCTCTCTACCAGCCTTCTCCTTACCGCCCTTGCGGTCACGTCCTTCTCGTCCTCTGCCTTTACCACGGCCCTCGCCACGCGCAAAATCTCCGCGCTGTCCAGGGCCGCCCGTCCGTTCACGGCGTTGTCGCTGCTTCATATCGACAAGTTCAAAGTCAATCGTGTAGTCATCCATATTTACGCGCCCGACACGAACCTTGACCTCATCCCCAATGCGGAATACCTTGGAGGTGCGTTCGCCGATCAAGGCCATGTGCTGCTCATCAAAATGGTAAAAGTCGTCCGTAAGCGCACTCAGACGCGTCAGACCCTCGACTGTGTTGTCAAGCTCAATGAACATCCCAAAGCTGGTTACACTGCTGATAATTCCTTCGAATTCCTCGCCGACCTTATCCAGCATATATTCAGCCTTTTTCATCTGCTCTGTATCACGTTCTGCGTCCACAGCCACACGTTCACGCTCGGAAGACTGCTGTGCAATATCAGGCATACGTGCAGTCAAATATTCCTGTCTCTCGGCTGTTAAAGCCCCACCATTCTCCAATACCTCACGAATGACACGGTGAATCACCAAATCTGGGTAACGACGAATCGGCGATGTAAAATGGGAGTAATACTCCGCAGCCAGTCCAAAATGTCCTGTAGACTCCGCATCATACTTAGCCTGCTTCATCGAACGCAGCATCATCGTGCTAAGCACCGTCTGCTCCTTCGTGCCCTGAATATCTTCCAGTAACGTTTGCAGTGCACGCGGATGAATGGAATTTCCCCGACCTTTGATATGATGACCAAAATTAGCTGCGAAAGCCATAAAGTTTTGCAGCTTCTCTGGATCAGGATCCTCATGAATCCGGTACAAGAACGGTACCTTGAGCCAGTGAAAATGTTCGGCTACCGTTTCATTGGCCGCGAGCATAAACTCTTCGATAATTTGTTCGGCTATCGTACGATCCCTTTTCACAATATCGACAGCTTTACCTTCATCATCTACAATCACTTTTGCCTCATCAAAGTCAAAATCAACCGCACCACGGCGCATCCGATTTGCACGCAGCTTCAATGCTAATTCCTTCATTGTGTGAAACACATCAACCAGGTCCTTGTACCGTTCCATCAGTTCTGCATCTTCCTCTTCGAGGATTTTGCGAACGTTAGTATAGGTCATCCGTTCCTTCGTTTTAATCACACTGGTGAAAATATCATGTTTTACGACCTTCATATGCTCATTGAATTCCATCTCACAGGATAAAGTCAGTCGATCCACCTGAGGATTCAATGAACAAATTCCGTTTGAAAGTCGATGAGGAAGCATCGGAATGACACGGTCAACCAGATACACGCTACAGCCGCGGTTATATGCCTCCTGATCCAGCTTGGAGTTCTCACGCACATAATACCCTACATCGGCAATATGAACGCCCAGACGGTAGTTCCCGTTCGGCAAGCGCTCTACATTAACCGCATCATCGAGGTCTTTGGCATCCTCACCGTCAATGGTAACAATGATTTTATCGCGCAAATCACGGCGTCCCTGACGTATAATCTCTTCTTCCGTAATCGCATCAGGAGCCTGATCCGCTTCTGCCATCACTTCATCCGGAAAAGCTTCCGGGAGCTGATGCTTGCGAATAACGGACAAGATGTCAACGCCCGGATCATCCTTATGGCCCAGCACCTCCAGCACTTCGCCTTCCGCCGCTGCCCGTCCTTCTGGATAGCTTACAATGCGCACAACGACTTTCTGCCCGTTTACGGCTCCATTGAAGCTGTCCTTAGGAATAAAAATGTCCCGGTTAATACGTTTATCATCGGGCAAAACAAAACCGTATGCTTCGTGGCTCTGAAACACACCGACGACCTGAAGCACTGCGCGCTTCACGATCCGCACAACTTCGCCTTCTAAACGGCCACCCGCAGGTCCCTTTGATGTCACTCTTACCAGTACCGTATCTCCATTCATTGCACTCTTTAAGTCGTTAGCATGAATGTATACATCCGGGTGCTCCCGGTCCTCTGGAATCAAAAAGGCAAAGCCCTTGGCATGAGCCTGCAAGCGCCCTCGCTGCAAATCCATCCGTTCTGGAACACCATAACGGTTTGTGCGGGTCAGCAGAATTTTCCCGTCTTCCTCCAATGCGTTCAAGAGCTTAAGGAATTCGCGAAACTCTTCTGCATCCTTAATGTCAAAATGCTGTTCCAACTCCTGGTATGTCATAGGCTTGTATGCGGTCTCGCGCATAAAATCAAGTAGTTGTTGCTCTGTTATCATAATTTTGTCCACCTCGGGTGACCTTTAATTTTCAGTAATAAATCCGCATGTTCCTTGTTCCTAATACAAGGCTCTTAATATACTCATACCCTAGTATACACGAATTTAATCGAAGGCATCCCTGCCTGTACAAAATCCAAAAAAGCCCCCGTTTCCCGTGAAACGAAGGCTTAAGGTTTGTATTTATCTTATTTTGCGAAAAATGCAACCAAAACGGCAACGATCATAAAACATGCACCTAAAACGGCAGTAATGCGTTGTAAGATCAAATCCATACCGCGAGCTTTTGTCTTGCCGAACAGATGCTCAGCACCGCCAGAGATGGCACCGGACAAACCTGCGCTTTTCCCCTTTTGCAGTAACACAACTGCAATAACAGCAATCGAGAATACAACGAGCAGCACTTTCAAAAAGATTTCCATGAAAAATCCACCTCCTGAGCTTATACATCTGTTTTGCAAAACAACACAGCCTCTTTTATGAAAACACGCACTTATCATGCTATAAATAGCCGGAAATTAACGCAAAACACTATTTTCATTCTACCACA
>NZ_JCAJRU010000083.1:0-18690 GCF_059447605.1 Paenibacillus sp. N119s
ATAGACAGGTGCTTCGACCTCCAGCGGCACGTCCTGCTCCTTCCAAACTGGCTCCAGCAGCAGGGTATGGCTAGCTGCAGCCACAGGGGCTTCCGCTGCTGCTCTGACCTTGGCTGCTCCAGCCTCCACCTCAGGAGCCCAGCAGCGTTGCTGAGCAAAAGGATACGTAGGCAAACTGATTCTTTTCGGCCGCACATCGTAATATAGTAATTTCCAATCGATATAGAAGCCTTTGGCCCATAGCTCTGCCAACTTGTTCATCTCACGATTTAAGATCCATTTGCTCACTAACTCCTTGAACACTTCTTCCTGCTCAAACCATTGCACTGGATCTTGCTGATTATGTTCTGCCCGCCAGCAATTCTCGATATGTTCTTGTCCATTCGCGAACGATTCCAGTTTTTGCACCAGTTCGCTCGTATTCTTGACGATAAACGCTACCCGACATTTCATTGCCATTCGTCCTGTTTGAAGCGTAAAAGATACATCCGACAAATCTACTTCTTGAGAAGCTGTCAAGAAAGCCGAGAGGTCCCCAGCATATGCCTTAAGGCGCTGATCATTTTTGGCAGACAAAGGAATAAGATATGCATCGTTCATCAAACTGGATTTAGAGCCTTCCGGTTTCTCATGGGCTATAAATTGTTCGAAAATGGCATGAGCATTCGTCCCCCCTATGCCAAAGGAGCTTAACGCCGCCCGATGGGGAGCCGAAGCATGTTCCCATTTCCGCAGTTTATCAACGACATAAAAAGGCGATTCAGACAAATGGATATCGGTATTGGGTTTATCGTAATTAAGCGTAGGAGGAATCTCATTATGGTATAAGCTTAAAGCGACTTTAATGCACCCCGCCAAACCTGCTGCAGTGTCCAAATGTCCGATATTGGTTTTGACCGATCCAATACCACAAAATTGTTTTTTGTCCGTGTACTGCCTGAATGTATCATTCAGGGCAGCAAATTCAACCGGATCGCCCAATTTGGTTCCGGTTCCGTGTGTCTCAATATAACTGATCGTTTCAGGATGAATTCCAGTTGATTCGATCGTCTTCTGAATAACTTCAGACTGACCCTTAACACTTGGAGCATAAAACCCCAGTTTGTCAGTCCCATCGTTATTCACGCTAACCCCTCGTAAAATTGTATAAATATGGTCACCGTCTCTAACGGCATCCAGCGTTTTTTTCAGCAGAACAACTCCAACCCCTTCTCCGCCAATCATTCCGTCTGCCGAATCATCAAAAGCTCTAATATGACCATCACTAGAAAAGTTCAAGCCAGGCTGATATACATAGCCTAAGCTGTTGAAAGGAAAGATTGTTGACGCTCCAACTAACGCGTATTTTGATTCACCAGATAGCAGGCTCTGCGAAGCTAGACGCAGTCCGACTAACGAGGAAGAACAGTTCGAGTGCACAAATAGACTGGGACCCTTAAATCCCAATTTATGAGAGATCATAGTAGGAATGGTCCCGCCCTGTGCCAAAATCCAGGTTACATATTCATCGGCATTTCTCAGGACATTAGGCGACTGCGATGCCAAATTAGGAATAAATGCTTGATAAAAGCTACTGCTCGCCGACATATACACACTGGTTTCAGGAATTTCTTTAGAAACATAACCAGCATCTTCAACAGCCTTCCATGCATGCTGTAGCAGCAATTTCATCTGAGGGTCCATAAATTCAGCATTTTTTTGGGACAAGTTAAAAAACTCAGGGTCGAAATACTCTTTCCCCTCAATCGTACATTGTCCAGGCACATAGTTTGGATGCTCGATAATCTCTCTCTCCAACCCTAATTGAGCTAGTTCCTCTTCGGAAAAGTAGCGGACACTTTCCACCCCTGCCCTCAGATTGCTCCAAAACTCAACGTGGTTTTTTGCACCCGGGAAATGGGATGAAATTCCTATGATTGCAATGCTATCCTCATAATAATCAGGGTAGGCTGGTTTATGTTCATCTTCCTTCGAGTCTATTCTCTGTGAAATGGTGTTTTCAGCGGTATCTGTTTGTTCTGCTGCAAAAGCTGGGGCTTCGCCATTTACTTTCGTAATATAGGCACTAAGCTCCTTAATCGTTGGATACTTGAACAGGGCTGTCACCGAAATATCGCATTCCAGCTTGTCCTTGATCTTGCTAACCATCTCTGCGGCTGTAAAAGAATTTCCACCCACGTCGAAAAAGGCATCATCTGTACTTAGATGATCGACATCCAAAAGCTTTTTCCATATTGTTAAAACTTGATGTTCAACATCTGATTGCGGCAAATGGATTTTTCTTGTTGCTGTAGCGAGTTCGACCCTGCGGCTCCTTAATTCCTTCCGGTCTATTTTTCCATTCGGGGTCAATGGAAGCTTGTCCAGTTCGATAAAGAATGCTGGAATCATATAATAAGGCAAGAGTGTTTTTAAATATTTTCGCACTTCATTTGGGTCAAGTGAGGAATTCCCGAACTCGGAGTCGTTCCGCAAATAGTAGGCAACAAGTTGCTTATCCCCTCCTTGTTCCTTGACAACCACGACACATTCATCAATTCCTGGATATGTTCTGACCTGACCTTCAACTTCACTCAGCTCAATCCGAAACCCGCGAATTTTCACTTGATAATCCATCCGACCCAAATACTCAATAGAGCCGTCAGAAAGCCACTTGCATAAATCTCCAGTTCTATAGAGCTTAGTTCCGGGCTTGAATGGATTGTCAATAAACTTTTCATCCGTAAGCACCGGCAGATTTAAATAGCCTCTGGCCAAGCCACTACCCGAAATGAAAAGCTCACCCGGAAACCCAGCAGGCACAGGTCTAAGATGCTGATCCAAAATATAAATCTGGGTGTTAGCAATAGGCTTACCGATCGAAGTCGGCTTGTCGGCAGTAATCGGCTGAATTGTAGACCAAATCGTCGTCTCAGTCGGACCGAACATATTCCATGCCTCACCGTTGTTATGCACAAAATAAGATTTCAATGTTTCCGAAAGTGCTTCTCCGCCACAGAGGATTTTCATATTTTCTTCATTCTTCCAGCCAGCTTGAAACAGCATCGTCCAAGTCACAGGAGTAGCCTGCATCATTGTCGGTTTTATTGTTTGAATCTCCTGCTTGAGTCTTTCAACATCCTTGGCTTTTTCAGAACTGCAAACATAACATTGAGCGCCTTTAATCAAGGGCAGATATAATTCTAGTCCCGCGATATCAAAGCAATACGTTGTCACAGCAAGCAGTTTATCCTGCTCTATTATGCCTGGCTTTTCTCCCATGGAAAGAAGAAAGTTGGTCAACGCTTTGTGCGGGATCATGACACCTTTAGGTTTCCCTGTACTTCCAGAGGTATATATCACATATGCCAAATGGCTAAGCTGTACTTGCCGTTTGAGTGTCTTTCTTCCCTTTACACTGCTTTCCAGTTGATCCCAATCGTTATCAAGAACAATGCAGTTCACATGACTCCCTGCCAGCCGAGACACTGTGTCCAATAATTCCGATTGCGTAATGACAAGGGATGCATTGGAATCCTGAAGCATATACTCCAATCGATCCTCCGGATAGTCCGGATCAAGCGGCACATAGGCTCCTCCTGCCAGAAGGATTCCCAACAGCCCAATGACCATCTCTAAAGACCGTTCCATGAAAATTCCTACCAGCGTATCAGGAATCACGCCCTGATTTTGTAAATGTAGGGCGAGCAAAGTGCTCTTTTCTTTTAATTCCCGATAGGTAAGAGATTGCTCTTCATACACGACTGCAATAGCGTCAGGCGTTTTCCTTGCCTGTTTTATGAATAATTCAGGGAAGCATTTATCTGGATAACTTATTTCAGTCGCATTCCAGTCATAAAGGATGCTGTTCTTTTCCTCTTGCAATAGTAATGAGCAATCCTGCAGGGCCCCTGCAGGATTACTCATTAGTGCTTCCGCTAATCCGATGTAACGCTCAGCCATCTGTACGATGGTTGCTTCATCGAACAAACCGGAACGATATTTGATATTTAATGTCATCTCTTCTTCCTGCTCCAGTAGCTCCAATACCAGTTCATATTCACCTTCCTGGTGAATTCCCTCTACCAACTCAACGGTAAAGCTATCGCGATACGGCACACAAAGCTGCTGCAAGCTTGAAGTTTGCAGAAAGTTTTGGTAGGAAAAAACTGTTTGGAAAACTGGCGAACTCGCCAGCAGACGCGGCACATTTAATGCTCTAACCATAGCCGGAAAAGGATAAGAAGCATGATCCATCCCATTGACTACGGTGATTTGCAATTTTTTCATAAAATCCTGGAATGTCTCTGTTTCCGACACTTGGCTGCGTATTGGAAGCATGTTAACAAAATATCCGATTAATTGGTCAAAACGCTCCTCTGGTCGTACCATAACTGGCAGGCCAACAATAATATCTTTCTGTCTCGAATACTGGTTAAGCAATATCACATACATACCTAACAAAACGGTAGACAAGCTCATATATTGTGTGCGGGCAAAAGATTTTACCCGATTGACCCAATCGACCGGAAGCCGCTTGGTGTATGTTTGTCCTTCCATGCTCGGACTCAGCAAACCTGAGCGGTTATATGGAAGCTCTAGGGTCGGTAAAGTATCCGACAGCTGTTGCTTCCAATAGGAAAAATACTTCTCCCCTTCTACACTCGCCAGCATCGTTTGTTCCCATTCCACAAAGTCGTTATAGCTCGCGGCAGGTGGTAAAATGACGGGTCTCTTTCCTTGTACCGAGTCTTTATATGCATCTAAAAAGCTTTGAATAAAAAAGACGAAAGAACTACCATCAAAAATAATATGATGGATGACCACAAGTATAAAATGTTCTTGTTCGGACCTGGACATCAGATAAACACGCATCAAAGGGTCCTGTTCCAACGCGAATGGCTGCTTTGCCTTGCTCCGAATAAAGGGAATGATTTCATCCGTTTTCAAGCTTGAAATATCCTCAACCTGTAAATTGAACGGCTGAGCAGACTCCAGCTTTTGATAAGGAGTCCCGTTTACCTCTTCAATCACACTTTTTAGAATAGGATATTGTTCTAAGACGGTGTGGAAAGCATGTTTAATGTTCTCGATCTCGACTTTCGTATTAAACCGGAGACATACTGGTATATTGTAAGCATTGATTTCAGGAGACATTTTATGTAATAACCACAGCCCTTTTTGAACTTCAGAAAGTGGATTCCATTGCAAACCGTGCCGGATTGTCTCGGTCTCGGCCTGTACAACCGGTTTATCTTTTTCAATCTTTTTGGCTAAATAAGCCGATAGTAGTTGGATTGTCGGGTATTCTAGAATTTCTCTTGCATTAACCTCAATCGGATAAGATTTTTCAATGCCTCGTATGAGCTTCATGACAAGTATGGAATCGATGCCGTAGCCGTGAATATTTTTATTCAAATCCATTGCCTCGGACTCCAAATTCAGTTCTTGATGCAAAAATTGCACCATATATTCCTGAATCTTCAGCTGTATCAACGAAACAGCGTCTACAGTAGCATCCGTTGCTCCAATACCCGAATGCGCTGTTGAGAGGGTACTCCGATATTGATAAAGCGCCCTAAGCTCTTGTTTGATGTAAGCATTACAGCAAACCTTTCTTTGGATTTTCCCGCTCCCCGTTTTGGGAATACTCCCTTTTGGCAGCAAATATATATCATAGATCTCAAGTTGATGCGTCCCAGATACAGCGTTCAGCATGTTTTCGACCAGTCGTTTATATTCCTGCTCATGAAGAGGTGCTTCAATCTCCTGTACGACGATTACTTTTTCCTGACCATTGATTTCGGTGGAAAATACAGCGATAGGCAAGGTCAGCTCCGGTATACTCTTTTGGATGGTCCATTCAATATCGACAGCATGATGATTTTTGCCGCGAATGATAATGACTTCTTTCTCTCTGCCGATGACATAGATATGATTGTCCGCAATAAAACCAAGGTCTCCTGTACGGAAAAAACCACCTTCATGTGTATTAGAAAGTACCGCCTCAAAAGTACCGTCCGTTTCTTCCTTCCTGTTTAAATAGCCCTCTGCCGTCCGATCGGATTTAATCCAAATTTCACCGATTTCCTCTGGCAGACATTGCATATGACTTTCAGGATGAACAATCCGTATTTCTGTCGGAGCTTCGATCTCCCCGCAGCTAACAACGGACTTCGAAGGGTTATTCTCATCAGTGTATTGGACTCTTCTTTGCTCCAAGCTAGCTATATCCAAATTAAGAAATCTTATCGACTGACCCGGTTTTACACTGGTAACAGGACACAACTCGGATAAGCCGAGAAGAGGACAAAATATATTTTCTTTAAGCCCTAATACCCGGAAGTTATGGACGAATTTTTCGTAACTCTCCTTCCGAATGGGTTCACCTGCACATATAATAGCTTCGAGATGGTGTAGGGAATATTCCTGTAGTGAAGCTACGTCCAAGGTGGAGCAGCAGTAATCGAATGCAAAGTTTGGCGCAGCCGTATGGGTAGCCTGATACTTGTCAATCATCTGAATCCAGTGCTCCGGATTTTTAGCAAAGCTTTCTGGCGGGAGAATAATGCTTGAGGCGCCATTCAATAGCGGTACCAAGATATTGTTTTGCAGTCCAAAAGCATGGAATTGCGGCATCCAGGAAACGATACGGCTATTTTGGTCAATTCTCCATTGCTCAGCCTTAACCTGATTCATCAAACATCTATGGCTGAGAATTACACCTTTAGGCAGAGATGTAGAGCCTGATGTGTACAGCAAAAGGGCCATATCTTCAGGTGCTGGCAATCTCATCTTTATATCTACGTGGGCCGCGCTCTTTTGAAGAATCTCATCAATATTTAGGATACGAAACGTTCTATACTCCGGTTGTGTTTGAAGATAAGCTTTGAAGGCAGTATCTGTTATGATACATACAGCCCCGGAATCCGTTTGAATAGACTTTATTTTCTCAAGCATTTTTTCATCTGGCTCTGCTGCTGTAATGGGTGTAGGGATGGCTACGATGTTTGCATAAAAACATGCCAGCATGCTGCTGATATATCCCAGACCCTGAGGAAATACAAGGAGCGCTCTTTCCTGCGCAGCCAGTTCTTTCATTAGAATGTTGCTCAAAGTTTGCACTTGCAGCAAAAGCGTTGTCCCCGTAAGAACGTGAGGACGCTCTCCTTCATTCTCAAAAGTAAACAACTCTGTTTCAGGAAATTGCCGGCAAGTTTCCATAAAAGAAACGATCGGGATATTAAAGTCTGATCTTTGATCATGTTTACGTGTCATTCATCCACCAACTCCTCAAAACACAAAATTTAAATACAGCATGAGCTAAGTGCTTATCACGATGTCTATTTTGAGCTGCTGTTTCACGCTTGAAACGTTGCCTAACGAAAGTAGCAAAGAAAAACGAGTGATGAGAAAGGCTATGCGCCCCTTTCACACTCGTTTCCAGATCCCCATGAAAAACCGTAAAAGCGCCAACAAATATAAATAAATAAGGATGTGAAAAAATTATTATTTTCCAAACAGGTTGATGATTCGTTCTTTAACCTCGGCTTGATGAAAGGTCTTCTCATGCATAATCAGCTCTTGTTCTACGATTTTGGGGAGCTTGTCCCGGAGTGGAGCAACTAGATGATCCTTTAATGTGATTAATGAAAATCTGGGTTTCTCGGCCAGCTGTCTAGCAAGATCCAATCCATAGCTCCTCACTTCTTTGCGAGGCAGAACTGGAAACGGCACTCCCCGCTTCTCCAGCTCTGCGCCTCGGTAATTCCCTCCATTTAACAATAATTCTTCTCCCAGGCTGAACCCTAGTTTTTGAGGAATAATGAACGTCGCGCCCATTCCTGGTGTGAATCCATATCTCATAAAATTAGTCGTATACATACTTTCCTTACTCAGGATTACGAAATCAGAAAATAGCCCCATGACAAAGCCCCCACCAACCGCATGGCCCTGCATGGCAGCTATCACTGGAACTTTGCAGTTCAATGCCAGAGAGTAAATATTTTCATCAGTAAACTTCGATGTTCCTTCATGTATAGCCAATAGTCCTTCTTGCGTCCCACCAGTGGCAAAGTAGTTGTCATACCCTGTTAGAATTACGACTTTGCAGGTCGAGTCATTCTGGATCGTATGGAACGCTTCTCTAAGTCCATGCGTCATTTCAAGTGTAAATGTATTTTTATGAACTCTATCTTGCATTGTTACTTGAATAATCCCTCGCTCGATCTCAAGTAACTCAACCACAGATTGTGACATGATGATCTACTTCCCCCTAAGCATCCCGTCTTGTGGCAAACGCCCATCAGTCCATCCACGGAAATTGACCTGTTTCGACATATCGGAAAATGCCCTTCAGATTTTGAGCGTCTGAAAACACCTCCTGATTGGACGCCAGCGCCAGTGATTTATACTGACGCAAATCGCTAAGTTTGTCCATAAAGCGTTTGTAGCGTAAAATACCCGTTTTGGACAATCGTCTGAGGCGTAATAAATGCTTGCGCAGCACCGTATCACTCTGGGCATCATATGCATCGACTAACCCCCATGTAAGAGCCTGCTCAACCCTAATCGGCTGTGTCATTAATGTCAAATAATTCGCTTTTTGGAATCCAACTCTGCGTACTAAAAAGGGAAGAACACAAGCAGGGAAAAGCCCAAATAACAATTCCGACAGACTGAACTGTGCTGTCTGATCTGCTATCACAATATCGCTGGCAGCAATAAATCCAATGCCGCCAGCGTTTGCCTTTCCTCGCACATGAGAAATCGTGATATAGGGACCTGTCGCCAGTTTTAACCACAGATCATATAGAGGTTCTGGATTCTGTACATGCTCATGTTCATTTTCCATTTTTTCGTACATTCCTTGAAAATCCGCTCCAAGACAGAACACCTCCGGTAGACCTTCCAAAACAACGATCGTAACCGACTCCTCACACAGTGCAAGCACATGCATGCATTCCTCAATGAGGGTATTATTTATCGTGTTATTTGCCTCTGGTCGGTAAAACCGTAAGTAACAAATCGATTCTTGAAACCGAACCTGAATCGTTTGATAATTCATGATTCCCACCGATATTTGCGGTGAAATTCATAGATTTCCTCTAGATATAATCGTTGTCTCCCTTTCCCGGAATCGATCACTCCAGGAACCAATTGAAAATCAAGTTTGGTATTGCGGGTTCCAAAACGTACAGCGCCACTGCCTTTCAGCAAGGATTCATATTCATCCATGGATAATTGGTAGCGGTCATCCAAATTACGTTCGATCTCAAAACGACGTAGATATTCCTGGCTTTGCGGCATGACCACCCCGCTATAAAATTCCGAGCAGCAGCCTGATCCATAGGAAAAGCAGCCAATCCGCTTCGGAGAATCAAATGTCCCCTTATCAATCGTACCTGCCAAGGACAGATACAAGGTCGCTCCCATAATATTGCCGACTCGTTGACAATACTCCAATCCGGGCTTTACACGTTGTATATAATCTGCCTCAATCTCATTTGGTTTGGCCTGAGTCATCCGTCGCATCATTGTTCGATGTGCTCCTTTTACCATTCCACCAAATGGGGTATGGAAGGAAAGATACTGGAAGGTATCTTTATAGTCCACTCCTTGTACCCGTTTCTGATATTCCAAAAACGCTTGCTCGCAGCAGTCCAGATAGGACATTAAAGACAAGTCTGCATCTCCGGCCTCGCTATCTGGTATCGGCCGACAAGTATCCATTACCTCATAGCCATAATATCCATTAGCACCCGCATCGACTTGGAATATATGAGGGTTTTCACTAATGAGCATGGCCACAGCTCCTGCCCCTCCGCTTGGTTCGGCGTAAGACCAATCCTCACTCAAAACATCCCCGCCTTCAGCAGCAATAAATCGTGAGATATCACTAGCAATAACAAGTGCCTTGGCGCCTGGCGAGACCTGGGATAAAATAAAATTCACCGCCATTTGGAATCCGGCAGTACCTGAATAGCAGGCTTGCTTGAGTTCAAATAGCCTACAATTTCGGTTGAGTCCCAAATAGTGGTGAATGTATGTACTGATTGATTTTCCAAAATCAATCCCTGATTCTGTACAGGTTATAAGCATTTCGATACGGTTTTTTTCCGCTTCAGAGAGAGCGTCTACCAACGGTTTTGCCGCATTGACTCCGAAGGTAACCGGATCTTCATAGGGCAGGGCAACTGCCTTTTCTTTCATTAATAAATTTTCAAATCTCGCAGGGTCCAACTGCCTGTGCTGTGCTAATTGCATGACATCCAGATAGGCTGAGCCCCCAAACACGTTCATCGCCTCAATTCCTACCAATACCATAATGCTCCCCCTTTCTTAAATACCCGACTCATATTTTTGCATACAAATGGCCGTATTGATTCCGCCAAACCCCATGCTCAGATTTATCGTATTGTGAATAACTGCTGGAATAGGCTCATTTTTCACCCAGTTGCAATTCACTCCGATAGGCCCCTCCAAATTACGCGTAGGATGAAGTCTCGACTCCTTCATCTGTAAAAGAGTAGCAATAATTTCAACCGTCCCGGCTGCACTCAGGCCATGGCCGATAATGGATTTGGTTGCGTTGATATAAGCGTGTGATAGATTACAATCCTGTATTGCTTTTATTTCGATCTCATCGCCAACTACTGAGCCTGTCCCATGAGGATTAATATAATCAATTTTTTCCGGCGACAGCTTTGCCTTCTCCAAGGCCCTTTTAATCACTCGAACCTCGCCTTCATAAGAGGGATTGGGGTTGCGGTTCCGATCCATCCCCATGTCCCAGCCTGTAAGCTTTGCATAGGACTTCCCCTGACGCTTCATTGCAAAATCCGAGCGCTCTATGACGATAACTCCGCAGGATTCCCCATATATGAACCCGTCGCGCATCTGGTCAAAGGGGCGACATGCCATAGCTGGTTCATCAGCATATCGGTCGCTTCCCATCGCTCCCAAGGACCGCAGTGCCTGGCATTCCAAATACGAAATATCCATCAACGCCCCCATCGCAATACACACATCGACCCGATTCGCTTGAATCGCCTCCATCGCTTGAATGATGGCGACTTGTCCACTCGCGGAAGCCCCTCCGATAGTATATGCTAACCCTTGGATGCCGAATTGCTCGGTACATAGTCCACACAAATCAGTATCCATAAAGGAAAGCCCATAGGTCGGAGGTACAAAATACATTTTTTCACGATAAGTTTCATAGGTTTGGTATAATTCCCGTTGCTGAAAATTGGAGCCTCCAATCACCAGTCCAATCCGGCTTGGGTCGACGTGATCCAACTGAGCATCATCCCAGGCCTCTTGAAGGGTAACCATTGCCACCTGCCCCGATAATGATGCGGTTCGCAACAATCGTTTGGAAATGGCCTCCGGATAAGACAGAGAAGGCAGCTCCGCACCTATAAATGATGCTTCCCCTTTTCTGCCTGGACGTTGCATCACTCCAAATGCATGTTGCCCTTTGAACAGCGCCGAAGCAAAGGCAGTCTTCCCTTGGCCAATCGACGAAGTAACACCAACTCCCGTAATAACCAACTCAGGCTCTTTATAATTTGGCATAGAGCGCATCCGTCAATTCTCCTACATTTTTCACGCCAGATAACTCAACGCGAGGAATATTAAGAGATAGTGCTTCCATTGTTTTCATTACAATATCGGCTCGATCTACCGAATCTGCACCCAAATCCACCAAACGATCCTCATAATGGAACGGGTGGTCCTTTAACTCCGGAAGCACCTCGCAAATACAACGTTTAACGATTTCAAATACTTCTTCTTTATGCATGTTTACCCTCCCAAAATTGAATTATTTACAGATAGCTTTGATGAAAAAGCGGATTAAATGGCTCACATATTCGAGACATGTTCATACTCCATTCCGTCTTTCTCGGCGCTACAATAGTAAAGATGTAGTTACCCAACTGATATGACTGGGCAGCATATTGTGGAAAATGCGAAAATGTACTCCGGAAGCATCCACCTTGAAGTCTGATCTCGTTAATTTCAAGCACTTGCGATGATGCTGTAAAGCCAGTGCGCAATATTTTCGAAATCGCCTCCTTTACCGTCCAAGAAACCGTCACTAAAACAGAGTACTCCTCTATTCCTCGGACAGCTGCGATCCTTTCCCTTTCCTCCATCGTCAGTAGGCTTTCCATAGTCTTAATTCGACCGGGATTGATCTTCTCAATATCAATGCCCATAGGATGTGCTTCTGGAAAAACAACAGCGGTCCCAATATTATCACAGTGGGCAATGCTCACTTGGTAGCCGGGGGCAGCGGTAGCTCGAAGCAAGGGCTGGCCAAAAACACCTGTCTCCACGCTTATGTTGCGCAGGTTCGGCTCGCTTAACAGCACCGATGCTGCTTGTTTTGCACTTAGCCTGCCGAGCATAAAGTTGGCTTTTCGACGCTGGAATAGCAGGCTCTCGAAGTAGCTACACTCTTCTGGATGAAACATCTCCGAATCGAGAGAAGCGCCGGCATGGCAAACTGCATGCACAATACTGACAGCTGCCTTCATCACAGTCTCTTCCCGCTTCAACATGAGCTGTTCCGTATACAAGACCACGTGCATGTCCTCCTATAAGTAGACAGCTTCTTACCAAAATGGAATCAAACGCTCAAACCAAAAAAAAACCTTCAATTCCCTTTAAGGGCTCTGAAAGCTTCCACTTGGAGAAGAATATCCCCAAAGATTGTTCTATTTAAACTTTACTGATAATTTCTAAAGCTACGTTCACTAGTCTGATATCACCCATAAATTCTAACTGAATAACTGCCTGTCTTTTATGTCTGTCTATCTTTTTTACTATGCTGCTTCTTCCTTTAAGCGGTCCATCTATGATACATATCTTGTCTCCTTCAATAATTCCAATTGAGGATTCTATACAATATCTATCATTGCATAAACTCTCTAAAACTTGTCTCTCGCAATTTCGCATGGAAGCTTCTAACTTCGAATATCTCAATAAACGAATGATATCACTGGAAGTGTAAATCATTGAATTTGTACTTGTTACGAACTGCAAGTCAGGTAAGTTCGACTCAATAAATACATAACTGGGGAACAAAGGTGCTAATTCTTTCTTGACTGTTCCTGCTACTTTAAATAGCCTCTCTTGGAGCGGTATAAATGGTTTGTAATCTTCAGAATCAAACCACTTATTAAATAGTTGTTTAACTCTTTCTTCCCTGCCCGTTCGTACAAAAAGTACGTACCAATTCACTTCGCTCATCTCCTAACAAAACATACTGCAACTCCTATTATGTCTGCTGCCAGTATATAACATAGCTTCGCCCTTTCACTTATCCTGCTTGATAAGCTACATTCTCTCACGCTATATCCCTCATTAGTGGTTAACGTGACCCGCCAGCGATTAACCGTAACAAGTTCCTTTATTTTTCATATAATCATATAATTGGAATAATATAATTCCATTATAATCCTCTGCTCAAACCGTGTCAATTGCCATTTTGGCAACAACGAAGTCTATCTTTTGGGGATGAAGAGCCTTTTCACCCTTTAAAACTCACCACTTTTACCCGCTCATTTGAAATTGAATAGACCTATTTGGTTGGGACGCATTCTGAAATTAACAAACGTCTCCATACTCGTAAATTGAAAATAAATATTTTCATCCATAAGGTGACTGAGTGGGAAACCAGGTGCTTTCCCATATGAATGAGCAGGATAAATTTGAACGGAGCTATCAACCTTTCGCTTTATTTTTTGAATGCTATTATATAAGTCTTTCGGATCGCCTCCATTCGGATCACAAAAGCCACATCCTTCAATAAAAACAGTATCTCCTGTAAATAAGTGATTTGATAAATGATAGCATACACTTCCCACCGTATGTCCTGGGGTCATAAGACTTATAATTTCCGTATCTCCAAGCTTGATAAGGTCCCTGTCTTTAATAGGATGTAAATTTTTACATCTAAAGTGGTAAAAATCGATTTCTTGTATGGACATGAATACGTGGGGGTTGTACTTTTCCAGAAGCGGATTTACCAGATTAACATGATCTAAATGTGAATGGGTTAACAGTATGGCTTTGAGATTACCATTCAACCGATGAAGATATGACTCTATTTTCAATAAATCCCATGACGGATCGACAATAGCAATGTCGCCTGTATTCTTATCCATTACAATATATACATAGTTAATGAAATTCATAAAACGGACTCTTAACTGTTCCATATGGTACGTCAGACTCATATCAGCTTCACTGAACCCACCTTCCCATGACCCACTCCAAATTTGTACGTAAAATTTACTGTTCAAATGCGCTGAATTGATCTGCATCACTTATGCTGCAGTCTTTGCTAAGAGTTCCTGAATAACAAGCATTTTTGCCCTTTTCGGAATACTTCTTGCCTCTAAAGTCTTTTGTCGAAAGTTGCTGTATCAATGATTATAGCAACTTATGCAATAGAAAGGCCTCGGCCCTCTGTTACAAGATTTTGCTTTTATAGACTTGTCTGAGCGCTATTTTCTGAATTTAAAAACATATAAACACCATTAGACTGTCTCCATCTGTTCCCGCTCCGCACTACGAATTAACAGGACATGGTTATGCAGACAAATTCGTGATAATATCTATGTCGCAGTAAGTAGATATGAATTAATTGTTTGGAGGGATAAGTTTGACTAAAATTCACCAGAAGTTGACGGAATTAATTGGAAATACTCCTTTGTTAGCACTGTTAAACTACAGCCAAATCCAAAATATTGAGGCACACGTAGTAGCAAAGTTGGAATATTTAAATCCGGCCGGGAGCGTTAAGGACCGAATTGGATATGCTATGATTAAAGACGCTGAGGAGAAAGGCTTAATCAATAAAGACTCCATTATTATCGAGCCGACAAGTGGCAATACTGGGATCGGACTTGCATTTGCAGCTGCGGCTCTTGGATATAAACTTATAATTACACTTCCTGAAACATTTAGTATCGAACGTCGCAAGCTTTTGACTGCGTTTGGTGCTGAGCTTGTGTTAACACCGGGATCCGAGGGGATGAGAGGCGCTATCAAGCGTGCTGAGCTCTTGGCTGCCGAAACACCAAACTCTTTCATACCACAGCAATTCAGCAATCCTGCCAATCCAGAAATTCATCGCAAAACTACAGCAGAGGAAATCTGGCAGGATACAGACGGCAGTGTAGATATTTTTATCGCGGGCGTAGGTACAGGTGGAACGATTTCGGGTGTTGGACAAGTATTGAAGGAACGAAAACCTTCTGTAAAAGTGATAGCCGTCGAACCGTTCGATTCACCCGTGCTGTCTGGCGGTACTCCAGGGCCACATCAACTACAAGGACTCGGTGCTGGTTTTATTCCAAATAACTTTAATGATGAATATGTGGATGAGGTTTTCAAAGTTAAAAACGAAGATGCGTATGAAACTGCACGCCTGCTTGCCAAAACAGAAGGATTGCTTGTTGGTATTTCTTCGGGGGCTGCGGTTTATGCAGCAACACAAATTGCGAAGCTTCCGGAAAACAGAGGCAAGACGATCGTCGTTATATTGCCTGATACAGGTGAGCGTTATTTGTCCACTCCGCTTTTCTCAGACGTAGAATTATAAAACGCCGAAGGCAGGAACCCCCCTGCCTCTTTTGTTATGTTTCCAGGCACGACAAGCAAGAGCCATAGAACGAATTGATTCCTTTTTTTCGCTAGCGAAGTAAACGTTATCTTGGCACAGCGCGATATCGTTGGAGCTCATCAGGCTTTTTCTGTAAAAGTGGCCTCCTCCATAGTAGTCTTGTACCAATCTGTAAGCCTCGTTCATTAACTTGATGCGGGTGTTATACATCGTAACCGTTACCCTTAAGTTCCCCTCCTCTATATGTAGCCTCTAAACTCCAGATCATTCGAGGTTTAATATCGTAAAATGCCTATTTTCAGATGAGGAAATGTAATGATCTTTTGGTCACCATCCCAGCCTTCTATGATTACAATATAGAGCGTACCCATCTTCGCTCAGCAGAATCATTGTAGAGTATTCATATTAGCGTTCAATATCAGGCAACAAAGCGGTCAACTTCTTAGTTACCTGGCGTTTCCGTTTTGCAGAAGTTTACGACAGCGCACGTGAAGCCAGGGGAAGATTATGGGGGCGATATTCCTGAGCCAGTAGGATAAGAGAAGAACAGCAGTACATTTAATGTGTATATCCCTAAATGCCTTCGTCATCCATTGCTAAAAGGGGCTACCTAAAATTATCCCTTGAACCAACATTGCCTTTACAAATTGAGCAAATGAGGGATTTACAATAAAATCGGCCCCCCGATTAACTCAGCCTAAACAGACGCATCGCAGTTTCAGCCAACCCCAATAGCGGTCATTCACCGCATTGGTGCCAAGATACCAAAGGCTGATAATGCTGTGTGTTCCAAAAAACAGTTTTTCAATAAAGTTTACAATCGCAGCACATTAGATACATTTAAACTTTCAGGAAATTATCCAAGTAGGAGGAAATAACCATGGCATTTGAAGGTTATGGAGAAGACAAACAAGAACAATGGTTTCACTGGCCGTTCCCCTTGTCGGTATCAATACTGTATGTGGATGCGGATGTAGATGAAGCAGAAACGAAATGGTACCTCATTGACGAACAAGAAAAACACCTGATCAGAATTAGGGATGAAAAGCAAATTGAACTGCTTCATCATTGCATGTATGGAGTCTTGTTAAATGACGAAAAGATCAACTGGATTATTGATAAAAATGGCGGTCGATTTACCTATCACGATAGTGTGCAAGATTTTATCAACTTCCAGAAAGAATACCTTGATTCACTATAAGAGGCGTGAACAGTAAAAGCCCTACTGACCAATTAAGGTTAGCAGAGCTTTCCCATATAATATTTGCCCAAGCCCTTTCTCTGAAATCGCTCATCGATTAGAAACCGATCGAACCAGATACGTTTATTATAAAGGCACTTCTCAAAACAGAAAAACACCCTACCAGTTCGGCTAGTAGGGTGTTACACGTTTTTTAGGAGCTGATATCAAAAAATTAAACCCACATTGCTCTAGTGATTATAACCAACAAAATAAAGAGCACTAAAATCGCTCCTGTAGAAGTCCACATACCACCAACCGGAGTTGGAGTTGTGTTGTCACATCCACACATAGCTTAAACCTCCTTTACTTGTTGTGCACCTTAATATATGTATCCATTCGTATTGTGGCAGGGCATTCAAGAAAGCAAAACGAAGGCTCACACCAGATAAACCAGCAGAGCCCCAAAGTTTTATTTAAGGATTAATGTTAAGATAATTACCAACAATACAAACAGTGCCAGAATAACAGTTATCAACGTCCAAACTTTCCTGGCAGCCTTCCCGGAACCTCTTCCAATTTCCCTCACACGTTACGCCTCCTTATTTACTCATAGGTTATGCGAGGAATTGTTTAGGGAATGGATTTATGGGTAAACAAAAACACACCCACAGCAAGTTAAGCTAAATTGAAACTCCCATCCAAATTGCTTTCTAAGCGTCAGCACCTTAAAACAAGAAAAGACGAGCCAGTTGAAGCTCGCCATTATTACAATTAGTTTTAAATTGTTTGACCCAATACACTGTACTCATAAGAGTCGAATCTTCAGCAGCCTGTGGTTAATATCGACACTCTTTTTCATCTCCAGTATTTCCACTGTACCTATGGGCATGAGGAATGCTACCGTTTACTGTTGTATACCCTTCAAAATGATGGTAATGCCCACCGCATGCCAAGTGAATGGCTGGTCCCGTAGTTCCTCTAATTAAATGCGTATGTTGATCGTTAAATGATGTTTCTGCATAATAATTATGAACATGCGGAACACCACTTGGAGCTGGTTCTGTTACTCCAGCGTAATGGTGGCAGTGTCCCACATCAAATGATGTATTCCCTTTAAAAGGATGTACGTGAACATTAACTGGTCTACCGTCCCACGAACTAATAAAAAGCTTATGCGAATGGTTAGAATCAGAATCACCGGAATGAACAACAAAACCCGTTATTGGTATTTCCATCAATAGCCACCTCCTTTATCAATTTCCATATACTATGAAAGAGATAGTGTAAATGTTCAAAAGGCTATTTGTGTTGAGTTGGTTTCCACATTCGGGTGGAAAGCTAACAGGCTGTCGGAGCGTATGTATGTTCTCTCTCCTTGCTGTACTTCTCCATTCACCTGTGTAAAATAAGAACGCTAAAAACGGCTTGTATTTGTCATTTAAGGCAAAAGAAAAAGCACCGCAAAGGGTGTTTTCATTAAAATCCGGAAATTTAATGCACAGTCAAAATAATAGTATAAGCATCTGGTTTAGCCGTTAAAGTTGTCAGGGATCTATACTCTATTTGATACATATCCCATCTCTCCTAAAGAACAACCTTGGCAATTCTTTGGCTGTTTTGGTGGTCCTTTAATTTATAGCAAAATGCCTTGAGAAGGAAGCCATTCGAGCTTTGCTTGTAAAACTGGATGATCCGTATTGAATTTTTGTCGCATAATTGAAGCTACCTAATTCGAATATGGAAATCCACCCCATTAGCTGTTTCTCTATAAGAAAGGTAGCTTTTTTATGCTTAATAGGATTTTTGATGAAAGACCCTATAAAACGCTGGAATGAAAAACCGTTTGAACGAGTTAGACGTCTTAATTTATAGAGTATGATGGAGAGGA
>NZ_JCAJRU010000084.1:0-18551 GCF_059447605.1 Paenibacillus sp. N119s
TTCCCCTCCTTATTTTCTATTGATCAACAGCTAGGTGGCGCTGGTCATGTAATGTACACTTCTACATTCTCTAAAACTGTCGCTCCAGGTGTTCGCTCTGGCTGGCTGGTAGCCGATCAAGCCATCGTCGTTAAGACCGCAAATGCCAAACAATCTGCCGATCTGCACTCCAGCAGTATTGACCAGCGTGCTTTGAACGAGCTGTTGGACTTCTTTGATTTGGAGGGACATATACGTACCGTGTCCGCTGAATATCACACTCGTATGCTGCGTCTTACATCCCTGATGAAAGAACGCCAATGGGAAGGAATTACCTGGAATGATGCACTTGGCGGCATGTTTATGTGGGTTACCTTACCTGAAGGCTTCCGTTCTGAGCAGTTGCTGCAACTCGCGATTCAGGAAGGAGTCGCATTTGTGCCTGGACAAGTCTTTTATGCTGATCTAAGCGGCAGCAACCATATGCGAATCAACTTCACGCATACCGATCCTACCCTGCTTCCAAAAGCAGTTGACCGATTGGATCGGGCCCTGAAGAAGTATATGGAGGAAAATGTAGTAAAAACCATGCGTTAATAGATTGCTGGCTCTACGCTTATGCTTGCACGTTTTTACGTCAGAAGAATTGTAAGTTGAAAACACGCTAAAGCCCCCATTGACTACGCTGGGGGCTTTAGTCTATACAAGTACGAATTGCGTAATCCGGTCTATACACTAAAAAAGGTGCTTCATGATTCCCAGAGGAATATGAAGCACCTTTTTTTAGTTCAATAAATACAGTTGGATTAAAGATTACGCATGCAAACAGGTCATTAATAAAAGTTAAATTCATACATTGTAAGGTGTTGCAGTGGGGAAAGTTTTCCGTAAGCCGGGTTCTGTGCTATTCGTGGTACAAACGGGAACTACCCTCCCACTAAAAGCGACAATCATCTATCTAGGCCGAACATTGCTATTCAGCTCCAGCGACCAACCTAGACACGCCTCGGGCTAAGGCTGCTTCGCGAAGAAGCTGTGTCCCTTTAGGTCTTGCTCCAGATGGGGTTTACCAGGAACGAAGTCACCAGCGTTCCTCGGGGTCTCTTACACCTCGGTTCCATCCTTGCCTGTGCCGCAAGCGGCCATCGGCGGTCCATTTCTGTGGCACTATCCTTCAACTCGCGCTGACTGGACGTTATCCAGCATCCTGCCCTATGGAGCCCGGACTTTCCTCTCGTGGCTTACGCCACCAGCGATTGTCTGTCAAACTTTCCGAACAACATTACATAGTATACAGGGAACATGCGCAGGATACAACCCTGAAAATATTGTAAAACATAGAGATCTCTCTTTAATTGCGCAAATAAAATGGATGTACCTTTTTCTGTAATGAATCATCTGCTACATAATAAGCAGACCTTCCCACGTATAACGGAATAGAAAGCTTACTAAAATCTGGCATATCCTCATCCAGAAATAGTTCTTCATCCCGGTAGGTCTGCTGTATTTCACCGACAATCCAATCATGATCTCCGTAGGTATGAATATCCACTACTTTACACTCATAGGCAAGATACGCTTCCAGCAATATTGGCACATCCACTGAAATTCCGTCCTCATATGCAATCCCAAACTGCTGAAACTTATCTACATCTTTGCCGCTAAAGGTACCTACAGCCTGAATCCATTCCGATCTGTGCGCAGGCAAAAACTGAACACCAAAACCTCCACTTCTCTTAATCAGTCCGTGAGAATACGTTTCCTTCCTCAATGAAATGCCATACATGCCCGGTGATGACCCGATATATGTATGCCAGCCTGAGGCCATGACATTATTTACTCCCTCATAGCGGGAAGTAACGACTGCAACCATGCCTGGATAAGCATGAATGGCAGACTCGGCTATCAACGTTCGCATACAACCTCTCCCTACGAAAAAATGTAATAGTGCATCTTTATTTTCTCATAGATGTGAAGGTTTTACAAAAATTGAAAAGGTTCGGTGTTCACTTCAGATACATATACTTCCGTTGAGTATCGACCTTCTGCCAAACGTTTGCGCATCCACTCTGCCGTTTTAGGCTTCATAATCTTTTCTGCGTTATGTCCAGGGTCAATAATAGCTATACCAGCCATCAGGGCATCATGAGCCGTGTGATAGTCGATATCCCCCGTCACTAATACATCAGCGCCTTTAAAGAGCGATTTATTCACATAACGGCTGCCAGAACCCCCAAGCACGGCTGCTTTTTTAACCACACGATCCAAGTCACCTACTACACGTACATGCTCAACGTTGAGACCGTCTTTCACAATGTCTACAAATTCCCTTAGCGTGCGGGCTTCCTTGAGCTTACCCACTCGTCCCAAACCAAAGGTGCGGCCTTTCAAATCCATAGAATACAGGTCATAAGCCACCTCTTCATAAGGATGAGCCTTCAGCATCGCTTGAACAACTTTATTACGTACACCCTGCGGTACAATGGTCTCAATACGAACCTCTTCACTACGTTCCATTTTACCAGGCTCGCCCAAAAACGGCTGTGTGCCTTCGCCTGGCACGAAAGTTCCGTAGCCATCAATGTTGAAGCTGCAATGGCTGTAATTACCGATATGTCCAGCTCCAGCATTCAGAACGGCATCCAGCACACGTTGATGATGTGTTTTGGGTACGAAAACGACCAGCTTGAATAATTGCTCGGTGTGAACATCCTCCAGTGTACCTTCACTTTGAATACCCAGTGCTTCCGCCATCCAGTCGTTCATGCCGTCCTCTGCCGTATCCAGATTCGTATGACTGATGTAGACAGCAATATCATTCTTGATCAACTTTTCATACAATTTGCCCGCAGGCTGATCCGTGTTCAATGCTTTAAGTGGGCGGAATATAATCGCATGATGCGCAATAATGAGGTCAGCCTTTATGCGGATCGCTTCTTCGACAACCTCATCATTGACATCCAGGGCCACTAATATGCTTTTGATGTCTTTTTGCAGGCTGCCCAGTTGAAGTCCGATTCTATCGTCTGGAACTGCCAAGTATTTCGGAGCCAGCTGCTCCATATAACTGATTACTGTCTGTCCTTTGGCAAACATGCAAGTACCTCCTCCAGCTGTTCAATTTGCTTGCGCAATTGCTCCTGCTTCTGCTGCGCGGATTCCTGATCTGACCGTGCCACTTGGGCCAGTACATCCTGAAGCTTGCGAATCTCCAATTGCCATTTCAAAAAAAAGATTTCATTTGGTGCTTTAACCAATAACGGTCCAAGTTGTATCAACAAATCCTCTGTTAGTACCAGCGAACTACCTGGAAGTACCCATGGCCGATACAGGTCATCCTGTTTCAGTGAGCTTTCAGAAGCAGGTACTGCCGTTAGAACTTCGTATACTTTACCATCCTCTTCCATGATATGTTCGTTTGTGAGTACCCATTGATGCTTGATGAGCCAGCGTCGTAAAATATCCTCGCCCACATTGGGCTGTAAAACAAGCTGTTTCACTGAAACAAGTTTGTCTTTCCCTTGCTCCAAAATGGAAGCAATCAAGGCACCACCCATGCCTGCTATCGTAATAACATCTACCTCATTAGCCTTAATTACAGCCAAGCCATCCCCTTTTCTAACCGCAATGCGATCTGTAAGGCCTGCTTCAGCCACCTGCTTTTGAGCCGCACGCAATGGTCCATCATTGACCTCACCTGCTACCGCTTGCGGTACTCTGCCACAGCGCACTGCAGCCACAGGGAGTAGTCCGTGATCCGAGCCAATATCAGCTAGTCTGCTACCGGCAGGAATCTGTTTCAAAATATATTGTAATCGCTGAGAAAGTTTCATGACGTCACCCACGTAATCCATTTTTTTCGAGTCCAAAATAAAATCCCTACAACAAAAGCCAACTTCAGTATACTAAAAAACACCACTTCCCCGGCTGCTTGATGGCGCAGGATGATCGTGTCTGCTTCCGGCATAAACACTAGAGTTATCCCTATAGCAAAGTAAACCAACGCAAGACGCGGAAAGCGGCGATGCACCCACCAGCTTAAACCAATCAACAATACTGCGTGTAAAATCCAAAATACCTCAAGCATCGCTAAAGTAGCTGTAGGCCAATAGCGGCCTATAAGAACCGCATACACTAAAAGCAGCCCGGCAAGACCACAGTAATGAAGCAAGCTGATACGCAAAGTTGATCCCACGAGACACCATATCAAACCGCATAGACCCACAAGCACTAGAAACCAAACCTTAGCTTCACCTTGATGAAGCTGAATGATCCATACACCCGAACCCAGCATAATCGCACTGCCTAAAGTGCTCAACATTGCACTCATACTCTTTTCGGAAGACCGCCAAATTGCGGCCATTCCATAGCAAATCGCAGTAACTGCACTTGCCGAGAATATTTGCATTGCCAACGGAAAAGCGGTAAAATAAAAACCGATCAAACAAATGCAGGAAATAATGACAAAACCAAGAAGCCAGGCCATCCCATGCCCGTGTTTAAGATATGTAAGCAGCCCGGTATTGTTACGTTTCTGGCTTTGTGCCGGATTTTCATCGTCCCGATATAGGTTGGACAGAAAATCGCAATATTGCTCAGGGAGCAGTCGACTTTGCCGCCAATGCTCAATTTCATGTAACAGTATTGTCCGTTTTTTCTCCTGGTCCAAGCTTCTTCCCCTCCACCAAGGCTGCCATGAGATAAAAAAAGACCTTCTGCGCGCTTCAAGCCGCAGAAGGTCCGCGATGTTACCCTTCTATTCGAGGAAATCCTTCAGTCGCTTACTGCGGCTTGGATGGCGCAACTTACGCAGCGCTTTGGCCTCAATCTGACGAATACGTTCACGTGTAACACCGAACACTTTACCCACTTCTTCAAGAGTTCTGGTTCTTCCATCGTCCAAACCAAAACGAAGACGTAAAACATTCTCTTCACGTTCAGTCAACGTATCCAGTACATCCTCGAGTTGTTCCTTCAGAAGTTCATAGGCAGCCGCATCTGCAGGCGCCAATGCTTCCTGGTCCTCAATGAAATCCCCCAAATGTGAGTCATCTTCTTCACCAATTGGTGTTTCCAATGAAACCGGTTCTTGGGCAATTTTCATGATTTCCCGTACTTTTTCCACGCTCAGCTCCATTTCGGCAGCCACTTCTTCCGGCGTAGGTTCACGCCCCAGCTCTTGCAACAGTTGACGCGATACACGAATCAACTTGTTGATCGTTTCCACCATATGCACCGGAATACGGATCGTTCTCGCCTGATCCGCGATTGCGCGCGTAATGGCCTGACGAATCCACCAGGTTGCGTACGTACTGAATTTAAAGCCTTTTTCATAATCAAATTTTTCTACTGCCTTAATCAAGCCCATATTACCTTCTTGAATTAGATCCAAGAAAAGCATTCCGCGACCAACATAGCGTTTGGCAATACTTACCACCAGACGCAAGTTTGCTTCAGCCAACCGACGCTTAGCTTCTTCATCGCCGTTGTTGATCCGTTTGGCAAGCTCCACCTCATCATCAGCAGAAAGCAACGGTACACGACCGATTTCCTTCAAGTACATCCGGACTGGGTCATTAATTTTAATACCGGGAGGCAGGCTCAGATCGTCATCGAAATTAAAATCATCCCCGTCATTGTTTTCCGGGTCGTCATTTTGACGCAATCTGGTAACTTCTTCGTCGTTGTCATTTACAACCTCAATCCCCAAGTCACCCAGCTGCTCATAAAACTCATCCATTTGCTCGGGGTCCTGATCAAACGGCGACAGTTTTTCCATGATATCTTTGTAGTTCAGAGAGGAACTTTTCTTACCCAACTCAATCAGTTGATCTTTGACCTGATCCAGTGTTAATTCCGTCTCCAGTTCAGTATGCTGATCATTCGCCATCTTTCGACTCCCTCCTCCTAGAAACATCCGACCTCTGTGTGTTCATTGTCTCTCTAGGGCTATAATCTCACTTGCAATTTGTGCTGCACGCAAAAAATCACCTGAGCGCTCAGCGATTTTCATTTCTTCTCTTTTCAAATCCAGTTGCTCCTGCAATGGAAATTTTCGCACCTGACGAATGTAATCATCCAAAATGTGCGGTGCCCATACGCCTGGAGCATCCATCATCATGATCGAACTTACGTTCTTCTCCAGTCGGTCGTCTTGCAAAGATGAAATAAAACGGCTTGTATCCGGTAACTTCCCTTGCGCGTAATAGGCATATAGATAAGCAGCAATTGCCGCATGATCCTCAATATTAAAGGCGTCCCCCAGATGCTTTTCTACATACTCTGCAGCTTCTAAATCCTGCATCATCCAGTGAAGCAGCCTGCGTTCAGCCACATGGTAAGCCGGCAACAGATTGGGCGTAGGGACCTGCCCTTTTTTATGCCTACCATTATTCCACCCATTTTCGTTATTATCCCCAAAGTTCTGTTTTTTTTGCAGGGATTGGCGGAGTAAATTGCATTCTTGCTTTAAGGTTTCAAAATCCACCTTGACTTCGGCAGATACTTCGCGCAGATACACTTCCCGCTCAGTCGGGGATGACAGAGGTGCAATGACATTTAATGCTTCGCGGGAATACGCGATTCTTCCTTCTTCCTCTTGCAGTATATGGTTTTTTTTCAGATATATAAGCTTAAATTTCACCGTTGAAACAGCACTTTCGATAATTTGGCGTTGAAATCGTTCAGCACCATATTGGCGGATAAAATCATCCGGGTCCATACCGTCGCTGACTATCGCTACTTTTACGTGAAGTCCCGCATTTTCCAACAGTGGAAAATTTTTAAGCGCTGCCGCTTGTCCTGCCCGGTCACCATCATAACAAATAATAACCTCGTCGCACAGTCCTTTTAACATCGTAGCATGATGCTCCGTTAGAGCCGTCCCCATGGCGGCCACTCCATTTTGCACGCCAGCTTCCCATGCCGAGATGACATCGCCATAACCTTCAAAAAGAACACTTTGACGAAGCTTGCGAATTGAGGTTTTAGCATGATGGAGATTGTACAGCGTTCGGCTCTTGTTAAAGAGCTTGGTCTCTGGTGAGTTCAAATACTTCGGCTGTCCCTCGCCCAGGATACGGCCTGCAAAGGCTATAACTTTGCCGTTACGATTCCAAATGGGAAACATGATACGATCTCTGAACCGATCTACATATCCATCTCCTTCATGCCGGGGAGAGATGAGTCCTCCCTTTTCCATTTCGACAGGATCAAAAGAACGCTTCTCTAGAAACTGAACGATCGTATCCCATCGGTTGGGTGCATAGCCAATTTGGAATTGGTCAATGATCTTGTCACTGAACCCCCGTGAACGCAAATATTCCATAGCTGGTTTGCCGTGCTCCGTATTTTTAAGCAAAAAATGGTACATCTTAGAAGTTAACTCATACGCTTGCAACAGCCTGTCCAACTCAGGATGCTGATGCGATGAATCACGTCCCTGCCATTCGCCGAGCGGAATATGACTTTCTTCTGCCATTGTCCTGACAGCTTCGGGAAAGGATAGTCCTTCGATTTCCATCATAAACTTGATGGCATTGCCTCCCGCGCCGCAGCCGTAGCAGTAAAAAATCTGACGATCCGGTGTCACGGTGAATGAAGGGGTTTTCTCGGAATGAAAAGGACAGAGGCCTTTCATATATTTCCCCTGTTTGGTCAAATGCACGTACTTGCTTACCGTATCTACAATATCATGATGTTGTAAAACCGACTCGATGATATCGTCCGGTATGTTGCCTTGTCCGGCACTCATATTAACCACCTTCATCTCTTTAGCACGTAAATATAATTCGATACCGTTACTCATTCTCCTGCAAGCGAAGTAAAAGTTTTGTCAGTTTATGTTGAAAAACTTCACGATCCTCTAATGTAAACGGTTTAGGGCCTTTGCCATAACGTCCTCTTTTCCGTTCTTTGGCAGAAGTATGACGCCGGTCAAGCATGAAGTCTATCGAATCGTTTCGATATATCGTTCCGCGAAAAGACATCACTTCACAACCTTTTGCCAAGGCAAGTGCAGCAAGACCATAATCATTGGTGGTTACAATATCTCCGCGGCGGATATGATTGGCAATATAGAGATCGGCACTCTGGTCGCTTCGGTCTACTCTAACAACGCTTACGCCTTTGCTGCCCTGAATGAGGTGATCATACGAAGATACCATAATAACGTCAATATGAAAACGGGAAGCTGTCTCTGCAATTTCACTTTTAACAGGACAAGCATCTCCGTCAACAACGATCCGTACATCCGGGAAATTTCCGGGCCCTCCCATGAGCATCCCCCATCTCCATCCGCAATCGAGTAAAATACGGAACGGCTGCAAGATCACTCTTACACCGTTCCGTATATTTATACCCATTTTTTCAAGTTGTTCATACTACCACAACCGAGTTTAAACTACAAGCTTGGAAAAATCGGCAAAGCGCTTCAATTCTGAGTCAATAGCAGCCAGCAATGCCAAGCGATTATTACGTACAGCATCATCCTCAGCCATAACCATAACGGAATCAAAGAACGCCGTCACCGCAGGAGTAATGGATGAAGCAAGTGCCAATGCCTGCGTCGCATCACCTTCCTGCAAGGCTGTACAATAAGACTCATAAGCGCCATACCATGCTTCGTACAGGTTTTTCTCGCCCTGTTCCGTAAACTCACCTGTATTCACTGACTTATGAACTGCTTTAGCAGCCAAATTACCTACGCGATTAAAAGACTCTACAGTGGCCTTGAAGACATCACCCGTTTGTACCGCAGCCATTAATGCAGCTCCACGGTTAACCACAGAAGCAACATCGTCATATCCAGCTGAAAGCACAGCATCCACAACGTCATAACGAAGCGTCTCGGACAATAGTTTCTTCACACGCAAACCAAAAAACTCATGTAATTCTTTACGTATTTCATCTGCGGAACGTTTCATATTTCCAAAGTTGCTGTGCACATCGAGCGCGATGTTGAACACATCAGACAATGTAGCGGAAAGCTTACGATCCAGCAAGATCTGCACGATACCTGCTGCCTGACGGCGAAGCGCGTAAGGGTCCTGTGAACCTGTCGGAATAATACCGATGGAGAAGCAGCCTGTAATGGTATCTATTTTGTCTGCGATACTTACAATCGCTCCAGCGTTCGTCGAAGGAACCGTTTCTCCTGCGAATCGCGGCTGGTAATGTTCAAACACCGCTCTTGCCACTTCTTCCTTCTCGCCAGCCTTACGAGCATAGTCCTCGCCCATAACCCCTTGCAGCTCCGGAAACTCATAAACCATTTGTGTTACAAGGTCAAATTTACAAATATCTGCTGCTCGGCTAACGGATTCCTGTGTATCTGGGGAAACGCGAAGCTTCTCTGCCAGAGCATCAGCAATGCGGCGAATTCGGCGTACCTTGTCTCCAACTGTTCCCAGTTCTTCGTGGAATACGATACTTTCCAGCTTGGAGAGTGCATCCTTAATTTCGAGCTTCTGATCTTCTTCGTAGAAGAATTTGGCATCAGACAGTCGTGCACGCAATACTTTTTCGTTTCCTTTTGCAATGACTTCCAGGGATTGACTGCCACCATTACGTACTGTAACAAAGTATGGCAGCAGCTTTCCTGTGCGATCCAGCACTGGGAAATAGCGTTGATGTTCACGCATGGAAGTAATCAATACATCTTTCGGAATGTTCAGGAATGCAGGGTCAAATCCCCCGAACAGCACTGTTGGAGTTTCCACCAGATACAGTACTTCTTCCAGCAAATCATCCTTGACCGCAATCGTCCAATCTTTCTCGGTTGCCAATGCTTCAATCTGCTTCAGAATAAGTGATTGGCGTTCCTCAATGTCCACAATGACATGTTGCTTGCGAAGGACTTCAACATAATCTGCCGGACTTTCTACAACGGCCTCCTGTCCAAGGAAACGATGGCCTCTTGTCACATTCCCGGACTGCACGCCAGCGATCTCCAAATTAACAATATCGTTGCCAAACAAGGCTACCAACCAACGGATTGGACGAACAAATTTAAAGTCGTAACTCGCCCAGCGCATAAATTTAGGGAATGTCATGGCATGTAAAATGTGTAGTAAACCTTCGGACAGCACATCGGCCGTCGGTACACCTATGCTGCTCTTGGTCGCGTAAATATATTCCACGCCTCCAAGCTCTTTGAACGTAAATTGTTCAGGATCTACACCTTGACTGCGGGCAAAGCCTAGAGCAGCCTTACTCCAGTTACCAGCTTCATCGAGCGCAATTTTGCGGGAAGGTCCTTTAACTTCTTCGTTAATATCTTCTTGCTTCTCCGCTACTTCCTTAACAAGTACTGCCAAACGACGAGGTGTAGCATAAGCCTCTACAGCACTGTAAGCAATACGCGAGCTGTCGAGCCATGCCGTCATACGTTCCTTCAACTGCTGAATCGCATTCGGGATAAAACGTGCAGGCACTTCTTCCAGCCCGATCTCAAACAATAAATCCTTAGACATTTGCCGCACCTCCTTTCTTCAACAGCGGGAAGCCCAGCTTCTCGCGCTCCTCTAGGTAGGTCGCAGCCACCTGGCGCGCCAAATTACGTACTCGGATAATAAAGCCAGTCCGTTCTGTTACACTGATTGCTCCGCGAGCGTCCAGCAAGTTGAACGTGTGAGAACATTTCAGCACATAATCATAGGCGGGGAATACAAGATGCTGCGCCATCGCTTTGTTCGCCTCTTCTTCATACATATTAAAAAGAGTAAATAGCATTTTGACATCAGATACTTCGAACGTATACTTGGAATGCTCAAATTCAGGCTGGTGGAAAACATCACCATACGAGATTCCATTAACCCACTCCAAATCGAACACATTTTCTTTGTCCTGGATGTAGGAAGCAAGACGCTCCATACCGTACGTAATTTCAACTGCAACCGGACTGGCATCAATACCACCCACTTGCTGGAAGTACGTGAATTGGGTAATTTCCATACCGTCCAGCCATACTTCCCAACCTAATCCCCAGGCTCCCAGCGTCGGTGCTTCCCAGTTATCTTCCACGAAACGAATATCATGCTCCAGTGGGTTAATGCCCAAACGGCTCAAACTCTCCAGATACAATTCCTGAATGTTATCAGGTGAAGGCTTCAAAACCACTTGAAACTGATGATGCTGATACAGGCGATTCGGGTTCTCCCCATAACGTCCGTCTGACGGACGGCGAGAAGGCTCAACATAAGCTACGTTCCACGGCTCAGGTCCAATTGAACGTAAATACGTCATCGGATTCATCGTACCTGCCCCTTTTTCCGTATCATAAGGCTGTACAATAATACAGTTGTGTTCTGACCAAAATTGTTGCAGCGTTAAAATCATCTGCTGAAAATTCATGGGTACACGCTTCCTTTCCAATTTTCCTAAAATGTTGGTGATTTCTAACCATTAAGCTCATATGTACAGGGCTAATTTAACCATAAGCCTTGCTAGAGACAGCAAAAAGCCCCCGCCTCTACGCCTGTACAGACGTAGGGACGAGAGCTGACTCCCGCGGTTCCACCCTACTTGATTGCGATCCTACATCACCAGTCAGAATCGTAATCCTCTTTTCCGTGTCCATTCAGACGCTCCCGAGTGCCATGTTCACGAAAAATTCCCGCTGGGCTTACACCGTTCCCAACTCGCTAATTACAGAGAATACATTTCGTTACTTTCTCGTTCAATGCATCTGCTCCCAAAGGAGATATATAGTAGGATATTACACGTTTTGAACAATGCAGTCAAGAGAACAACCGTATTTCACATATCGTACTTATCAAGCTGGTCCAGAAAATTACGGGATTTCAGCTTAACCTCCAACTGCATATCCATGAACTGACGCATGACATGTTTGATCTCCAGCTTGGTGGAGTCCTTCACGTCGATATTGCCAAGTCGATTCAAATCAATTTGGGCGAATAAGCGCAGCAACTTCAATGTACGTGGAGAAACACTCAACGCAGCCGGGTCAAAATGCTTATAGCCTCGACATAAAACCCCGCCTAACCTCGGGCTGATGAACATATCCTCATCAGCACATTGTTGACCGCTAGAAATACAAGCATCAAGCTGAGGTGCATATCCGGATGCCTGCAATATTTTAAATTCATAAATACTCATGACGATCAGCGGATCTTTGCCACTCTCCAATGCCTCTAAACAGGCTTTAAGCTGCTTAAACCAAAATGCGCCTGTTTCCTCATCCTGCAACACCCGATCAAGCAATTCACAAGCATAGGAAGCATAAGCAGCCTTTGTAATATCCTCGCGCAGTGTATGGTGGGATTGGATAATTTCACCGGCATTCAACGTGCCCAAGCCTGTATTGCGAAAAAAAACAAATTCACCGTAGGTAAACGGCTGTGTTAAAGCAGCATGACGGCTTTTGGATTTTTTCGCACCTCTGACCAGCACGCCTACTTTGCCGCCGCTTTCGGTGCAAAGCGTAATAATTTTGTTCCCCTCACCGTAATCCATGCAGCGGATGACGATTCCTTCCATCCTGTAGAGCATGCTTCTTCCCCCAAACATTCGCGAAGAAGCCAGTGGTTCGCACTATTCACAGGCTTCTTCATGCTCGTCCGACTCTCCTTCATCCGTGTCTTGCTCCCCTATCACGGCGCTCTCCCTGTACAACAGATACGCACCGACATCTCCAGTCATCGCAAAATACTTCCACGAAAAATCTCGCAATCGTATTCATCCCTTTCTTCGGAAATGACGTCTGCATCTCAAAAATAGGATGGTGCGAAGAGAGGGAAAGTATGTGATGAAATAAATGGATTACGTTGAAAAAGGCTACTGTGTACGGTCTGGACACCGCTTTGCGAATGATTTGATCTTACGATCGCTGTTACCCCTGAATTTATTTTATCCAATGAGAAAAGGAGTAAATTCAGGGGTAAAGCCGAACGCTGACGCTTCTTCAGATTCAAATTCTTCGCTCCGCTACAACGTGCATACAGTTACAATAAAATAACTCTTTTAAAAGCACTCCTTATTTCATCACTGGAAGAAAAGGGTAGGAATAGCGAGAAGTTAAGCGCCGCACAAGAGCGGCGCTTGGAATGACCGAAAGACTTAATCCATACGTCAGTGGTAGAGTCGGACGGCTTTTTTATGATGCTGCAACAATTATACGTTTTGATTGATATCAATTTTAGTCTGTATAATCCTTTGGACCAAAGTGATCGTAGATATGATATCTACTTTTAGGCGTCGCGATGGAAGCCAAGGTCACGAAGGACACGTTCCTGATTGCGCCAGTCTTTTTTGACTTTAACCCAAAGTTCCAAGAAAATTTTGGAGCCTAACAAGTTTTGGATGTCTTGACGGGCCTGTTTGCCTACCTCTTTGAGCATAGCTCCCTGTTTGCCGATAATGATCCCCTTCTGGGAATCACGTTCTACAAAAATAACCGCCATAATATGCACTACCCCATTATCCTGCACCTTCATGTCTTCAATCATAACCGCAATAGAATGGGGTACTTCCTCACGTGTCATATGCAAAATCTTTTCCCGTACCAGCTCGGCAATGACAAACTGCTCTGGATGGTCGGTAATTTGGTCATCAGGATAATATTGTGGACCTTCTGGCAAGTATTTTTGTATCTGTTCCAACAAGGTATTTACATTATTACCCATTTTAGCTGAAATCGGCACAATTTCCGCAAAGTCATACAACTTGCGATACTGCTCAATCAGGGGCAACAAGGCTTCTGGCTCAATACGGTCAATTTTATTCAACACCAATATAACGGGTGTTTTTACTTGTTTAAGCTGTTCTGCAATAAAACGGTCGCCTCCGCCTAAACCTTCAGCAGCGTCAATAAGAAAAAGCACCGCTTCAACTTCACCCAACGTATTAAAAGCGGTCTGATTCATATAATCGCCCAATTTTGACTGGCGCTTGTGAATCCCTGGTGTATCCAAAAATACAATTTGTGTGTCCTCTGTGGTGTATACACCGTGAATTTTATTTCGTGTCGTTTGGGGCTTGTCTGACATGATGGCGATCTTCTGCCCAATAACATGATTCATCAATGTTGATTTTCCGACATTGGGTCTGCCAACAATTGCGACAAAGCCAGATTTAAAGTGTTTCTTAGCCATTTTATTTCCTCCAGCGCGTTAAGCACCTAAATTTTAGTTTACTTTATCATTAAAACAGCTGACTTATTAACGTCAACACAGGTCTATAAAATACAAATATACCAATAATTACAGCAAAAACCGCTGCCAGGAGCACGGCTCCGGCGGCGGTGTCTTTAGCTGCTTTGGCCAGCGGATGAATATCAGGTGAGATCAGATCCACCGCTGCTTCAACAGCGGTGTTGATCAGTTCGGCTACAATGACTATGGCAATGGCCAGGCACACGAATAACCAGTCGAGCCGGGAGATGCGCAAAGTTAACCCTGCCACTATGACAAGGAGCGCCACGACCACATGTATCCGCATATTTATTTGCGTACGCAGAGCATAGATCACGCCTTCTGCGGCATAGCGAAAGGTCATTCTCCAAGGCTGACGTCTCATTACCGTGTCAACCCCACTTGAGCCAGCACAGCTTCCTGCTTACCCATCATTTCAGCTTCACTTGCATCGTCCTGATGGTCATAGCCTAACAGATGCAGAAAACCGTGAACAAACAAAAACCCGATTTCACGCTCAATTGAATGTCCGTATTCTTCGCTTTGAGCTTGCGCTGTCTGTACAGAGATAATAATATCCCCCAGAACATCCGGTACATCATCTAACGGATTTTCTTCCGTTGGTTCGTAGATAATTTCAAGTTCTTCATTCAGTGTTTCCTTCATAGCAAAAGACAACACATCAGTGGGACGATCAATTCCCCGATAGTCTCGGTTTAACTCATGAATTTGATCATCATTCACGAAGGTAAGAGCGACCTCACCGTCTGTAATCCCTTCCGCTTTGCCAGCCTGCTCTAATAAGGTGTTCAGCAGCGTGATCAACGATTCGTTAATTTCCATATCGTTTTGTTCATTATTCCAAGCTAATTGAAGGCCCATGCCAACCGCTCCTTTTAATTCTAATGCTTTAGCTGTGCTTCATGCACAAGTAATATTAAGCTTTTCCATTTTCAGGCTTGGGTCTTTCCTCTGGATATTCAATACGGGAATGAAAAATTCCCATTACGGTTTCCTTAAGAGTTTGAGCCACGATATCAAGCTCCCTCATGGTCAGTTCACAGTCGTTAAACTGGTGATCCTCTAGACGGCTCTTAATAATTTTCTCAATCATGGATTCTACCTGTTCCACTGTAGGTTTTCGTAAGGAACGAACCGCCGCTTCCACGCTATCAGCAATTCCTACTACAGCAGCCTCTTTCGACTGAGCCTTCGGTCCAGGATAACGGAAATCATCCTCTGTGAAATCAGGCTCCACCCCTCGCTCTTCCGCTTCACGCAATGCCTTGTGATAAAAATAGTGCAGGAATGTCGTTCCATGGTGCTGTTCGGCTATATCACGAATTGGCTTAGGTAGCTTGTAATCCAATTGCATCTCCACCCCATCACGAGCGTGAGCTATAATGATGGATTTACTCAGCTTGGGCTCTATTGTATCATGTGGATTTTCCATCCCATTTTGATTTTCAATAAAATACGAAGGTCTTTTCGTTTTACCAATGTCATGATAGTACGAACCAACCCGGCACAACAAGCCATTGGCCCCTATAGCCTCTGCTGCGGCCTCCGATAGATTACCTACCATGACGCTATGATGGTACGTGCCAGGAGTCTCGGTAAGCAGCTTGCGGAGCAATGGATGATTGGGATTCGACAATTCAACAAGCTTCAGTGCGGACAAGATACCAAAGGTGGACTCAAAAAATGGCATTAGCCCTATAACAAGAATCGCTGTAACCAGACCGCCTGCAAAAGCAAAGGCTATCCCATAGAGTGTCGTTGTTTGAGTCCAGTTCCCTTGGTCAATCAGCGCCAGAGAAAAAACAGCCAGAGCCCCAAACAGGCAGACCATGATAGCGCCCTTGAACAGGGTTGAACGCTGGCTGGCCCTGTGGGTGGAAAAAATTGCCGCCAGACAGACTACAAGGGCAAAGAATCCAAAATTAAAATCAAAAATCTGTCCCTGACGGACATTCAAAATCACACTTGCCAATATACTGAATATAAGGGCACACACGAATGCCAGCGACATATCAAGTAACAGCGTTACGAGCATAGCCCCAAGCGCGATAGGCGCCAGATAGCCGAGGTAGGCTCGTTCACTAGTCTGCAGTATAGAAATTAACAGCATGGCCCCCACGGTGATCACAAAAATTAACACCAGCATGAGCAGTTGTGCATTATTATACTTGAAGTTTCGTGTTCGTGATTGGAATTGACGAATATACATAAATAGACCCAATGCCAGCATCATAGACAGCATCAGCAGGCCAAATTGTGGCCAATAGTTGATTTTATCCTTGAGTAGCTCGTTCTCATCAAGCAGTGTATAGATTTCCTGGGTAATAACCTCACCCTTTTTGACGAGTACTTCACCCTGTTTAATGTAAACTGTCGGTGTATCTTCACGAGCCTGTACTTTGGCATCCTTCGTAGCTGTATCATCATAAAACTTGTTGGCTGTAATCACAAGCCTTGCAAGTTCCTGAACAACCTCCCGGGAGGTACGTTTGGTAAGCGAGCTTGTACTCACACGCTCCGCCACCTTGGCCCGGGCTGTCTGGGCATCCGTAATTTGATCATTCATCAATCCTGTCACAATCTCACGGGCCACGGGCCGCATTTCAGCAATATCCTCAGATGTAAGTCGCGGAATTTTGATGTATGTTTCCTCTGGAATTCGGTACGTTTGCTCTTTCGTTTTTTCCAGCACCTCATCCAGCAACTTATCTGGGTAGGCATCCGCATTACGGCTATTGTTCACAAAATTTTGTACAAATTCCCGTGCACGTTGAGGAATCTCATCTTTATAAATTGCAATCTTGTCCGCTCTGGAGACCTGATCATCCTGATTGAGCCGTTCAATTCGATCCAAAATACCAGTAATCAGGTTATCATTGCGTATCGGTACAATAGTATACATGGGCTGAACGCGCTCAGCTGATTCCTCTTGGGCCTTCAAAGTCGCCTTACTGTTAGGAAGCTGCATTGGAGCAACAATTTCCTTTTCACTTGGTTGATTCACCCGGATATCATAGCGTTCGGGAAGCAGCTTGGACGCCAAACCCACATAAAAAAGAACCACCAAAAATAAAAACAGAAGATAGCGTGTTGCCACGCTATACTTCCATCCATTCATTCTATGCTGGAACGTTTTTCCCTTAGATAATTCCTTCGAGGTCATCTAAAACAATCCCTCTCCATCATCTTTTTCAAAGCAGCTACGCTGCTCGTTTTATACGTTTTCTGATCATACACACTATACTCCTGCTTAGGGGCTTAAGCTTGATTCTCAGCAACACGGTCATAAGCGACGATGATTTTTTGAACCAGGGAATGGCGGACAACATCCTCTTCCGCAAACTGGACAAAGCCTATTTCCTCAATCCCTTTTAAAATCGCATTTGCTTCGATCAGACCGGATTTTTTGCCACGAGGCAAATCAATTTGCGTAACATCACCGGTGATAACCATTTTGGAACCGAAGCCAAGTCGAGTCAAAAACATTTTCATTTGCTCTGGCGTGGTGTTCTGAGCCTCATCCAAAATGATAAATGAGTCATCCAGCGTACGCCCCCGCATATAAGCCAGTGGTGCAATTTCTATCAATCCGCGTTCCAGTGCTTTTGCCGTCTGCTCTGGACCCATCACATCGTATAGGGCATCATACAGCGGGCGTAAATACGGATCAACCTTTTCCTGTAAATCCCCAGGCAAAAAGCCCAAGTTTTCACCAGCTTCCACCGCAGGACGAGTCAGCACAATACGCTTGACTGAACCTTCCTTCAAGGCAGCTACGGCCAGCACTACAGCCAGATAGGTTTTACCAGTTCCTGCCGGGCCAATCCCAAATACAATATCACGCTTCTTAATCGTGGTTACATAATGCTTTTGTCCAATTGTTTTGACACGAATCGGTTTGCCCCGAAACGTTGTCGTAATTTCTCCCTTGAACAAATCAAGCAACTGATCAGCGCGCAGATCTTTTGCCAGCTCAATCGCATAATGGACATCCCTTTCGGTCAGTATATACCCATTACGAATTAACTGGAGCAAAACATCGAACAATTGTTCGAGCACTTCCACTTCGTGAGCATCACCAAAAACATTAATTTCTGCCTCACGAGATGCTATTTTTGCAGGAATAGCTGCTTCGATCAATTTTAAAAAGGAATCCTGCGGGCCGAATAATGCCTGACCTTCTCCCGCACTGTTCAATGCAATTTGTATGCTGCGTTGTTGTTCTGCCAAATAGCCTCATTCTCCTTGGTTATGAACTAACGGAAGTTCTTCCGCAATATCCTGTTCCACTTCAAAAAGTACTTTCATATAAACTTTACCATTCTCTCTCTTCTCATGCAAAATTTTTTGGCTCATTATTTTCGTTCCTTTGCCGTATTTAGCTAAAATATCCGCGCGCGC
>NZ_JCAJRU010000085.1:0-18323 GCF_059447605.1 Paenibacillus sp. N119s
GGACGGGCTTTAATTACGTTCACCGCTCTGGGCTAGAAGACAGAATAGGAGGCATTTGTTTCCATGAGTTATCAAATTAAAATAGACACTTCTCCAATTTATGAATTGCTTGGCAGCTTCATGGCCTATGTAACTAAAAAGTGGGTCCAAGATATGGACCTGGGTCATGAATGGATCGACAAGGTGGATGCACGATTACAACAGGAAGTTCGTACTGAGCTTGCTATAGCTCAGGATTGCCCTTTTAGCGATTATGACGTACTCTATGCCTGGGCGTTACTTCGCCCTGAATCGGATGAAATATCCGATTATATCTCTTATCTGGACAACGGGCCGGACAAAGAGATGTTTGAGCTGCTTGTTCCGCATATTCCTTTTTTAACCTTTGAAGAATCTTTACGCATTCGTAAGGTATATGCACCGCTCCTCAGATTGTGGGATCGTGATTATTTTCGGGCCCTGGAAGGCGAACTGCGTGTGCTGGCAGAAGAAGACGCTGCAGAAAAGCGTATGCTGTTAAGTAAAATGGAACCAGAAGCACTTGTTGAATATGCAACAGCTGGACTAGTTGTGCCACATATGGAAGATCTTGATACCGTAGTGCTGTTTCCAGTCGTCCATAATCGCCCAATTAATTCGTACTGCTTTTATACCCGTACACTGCTAATCCAGTATCCGGTAGATATTCCCGAGGAAAGTGAGGAAGAACCTCCTACGCTTCTACTACGGCTCACTCGTGCGGTCAATGATCCGCAACGGCTGCGCATTCTACGCTATCTAGCTCAGGGACCTAAGTCCCTCGAAGACATGCGTCATGATTTGAGCCGATTGGAAGATACTCTTATGTCTGATATGATGATTTTGCGTGTGGCTGGCTTGCTCCGCATTCACATTGGACGCTATCACAAGGAAAAATTCAGCATCCGTCCCGACGGTGCGGCTGATTTGCAAGTGTTTTTGGAATCCTATATTGGATTGTAATTTGAATTGAAGCTCTACTGATAAACCGGACACCGTTAAAGCTTTGGCTTGGAAGGAGTATGCATCATGTCGTATCCGAAGCAGAACATTTTATTTGATCTTGATGACACCTTAGTCCACTGCAACAAGTATTTCGATCTTATTCTCAACCATTTTTTCGATTTGCTTCAGGAATGGTTTGCATCCCATAACCTAACGAGAAATACGATCCGTGAAAAACAAATTGAAATTGATGTGGCTGGAGTTCATCAGGTGGGTTTTGCTAGCGAGCATTTTCCACAATCTCTAATAGATACGTACCAGTTTTTCTCGGAACAATTCGGACGCCGTATGGATGCTCGGGAAGAGCAGGAGCTTCGCTCGCTTGGCCGAAGTGTGTACGAGCAGGAAATCGAACCGTATCCAGGTATGGCCGAAACGTTAAATTCACTCCAAAAAGCAGGACATTCCCTCCACCTTTATACTGGCGGTGAGCAGGTCATTCAAGAAAAAAAGATTAAACAGATGAAGCTGGCTACTTACTTTGATGACCGCATCTACATTCGCCAGCATAAAAATGTCGAAGCCCTGGAAAAAATCATCCAAATGAATCGGTTGGACCGAAACATCACCTGGATGATTGGGAATTCTTTACGCACCGATGTATCTCCAGCCCTTGCGGCAGGTATTCATGCTGTGTATCTGAAGCAGCCTAAAGAATGGATTTACAATATGGTTGAATTACAAAAAAATGCGAACTCTGTAATGTACACGATACAGAAGCTAACAGAAGTGCCACGAGTGATTCACGAAAGCATACAATTGCATCAACAAAAAAGGACCCTCGGATAGGGTCCTTTTCTTTGTTGGCAATTATTATCTCAGGTATCCTCACGAACGCTAAGTTTTCCTGTTTCTAGTGCATCCAGAACAATCCGCGCTTTGACGGTCGATCCGTCTTTACGCTTAAAAGACAACAATTGTGTCTGCCCCTTCGCGAGCAGGGACTTGAGCATGGTTTCAGTAATCTGCTTGCCGGCATATTCCTTCCAAATGACAAAACCACAACCCTGCTTATAGTGGCTGCACCCATACCCTTTGCGGCCTTCAATTATGCTTCCACCGCAATTGGAGCACGGACAGCTGCCCAACGTCTGCCTTTGACTCGCTAAAGTATCTGACTGTCCATCAGATGAGCTTCGCACAGTTTTTGTAGCCGAGCTGCGTCTTAAGGATGGCGCTGCTTGCTCCTGCACCGTACTTCCTGCACTGCTAGGGCCCCCTGAGGTTGTGCGACCCATTTCTTTGGCGGCAGCACGTCCACTCGCACCTACACTGCGGGCGTTTCCCTTCCCTCCCGAGCGATTGTTCCTGGTCTCCTCGCCAAAGGCATTTGCTGGAGCAGGCGGCTGCTGCCTTACCTTATCAATGATGGACAACGTGAATCTTTTAACATTATCCATAAATTTCTCCTGAGCTGCCTCACCTTTGGATATTTGGTGGAGACGGCGTTCCCATTGACCCGTCATCTCCGGTGAAGCTAATAAATCTACCCCGGCATGACGGATTAGGTTAATAGCCATCTTTCCTTTATCCGTAATAAGAATCTTTTTGCCCTTCATTTCAATGTATCCGACCTTCTTCAATCGTTCAATTGTGGCAGCTCGGGTCGCAGGTGTACCTAAGCCAGCATCCTTCATAACCTCACGCAATTCCTCATTTTCCATCTGCTTACCCGCGCTTTCCATCGCTTTAAGCAATGTGCCCTCCGTATAGCTTTTAGGAGGCTGAGTCGCCTTTTCTTTCATCTCAGCGCGCACACAATCCACCGCACGCCCTGCATCAATTTCAAACTTCTTGTCCGTCCACTCGTCGGTTTCCTCTTCATCCTCTTTTTTAGATGATTTACCCTTTTTACCTTTATCCTGATCAGCCTTGTTTAAAACCACTTTCCATCCCAAGGACAGAAGCTCCTTAATATTGGTTTTAAACCGATGCTTGTCGACCTGTGTCATTACCGTATGCATTTTATATTCAGCCGGCGGAAAAAAATGCGACAGAAACCTACGAATAACCAGGTCATAAACATTTTGTTCCTCTTTGCTGAGCGTTCCTGGTCTTTTTAGCGTCGGCAAAATAGCATGGTGATCCTCAACACGAGACGGATTGCAGACCGATTTATTCTGTTTATGGACCAAATTAGGGTTTGCTTGTTGTACCAGCTCAGCATAAGGACCTGTTCCCAGCATCCGTAATGCCTTATGCATACCGTCTATATTCTGCTCTGTCACATAGTTAGAGTTCGTACGCGGATAGGAAATGACCTTGTGACGCTCATAAAGCGCTTGTGCCACATCCAGTGTTTTTTTAGCTGAATAACCGTACTTGGCATTCGCCTCGCGCTGAAGCAGCGTCAAATCGTACAGCTTAAAGGGATACTCCTTTGTCTGCTTCGTATCATATTTGGTGATTTTCCCTTCTTTTCCGCGAACCGCTACAGCGATTTCCTCGGCTTCTTCCGGTTTCGTCAGCCGATCTCCCTGCCATGCCCCTTTGTACTTAATCTGATCTTGTTTAAACTCAGCCCACACGTCATAGAAGGTTTGAGACTGAAATGCTTCAATTTCCTTTTCTCGATCATGAATCAATGCCAACACGGGAGTCTGAACTCGTCCTACTGACAGCAGTGTGTTATGTCGGGTTGTAAACGCTCTGGAGGCGTTCATGCCAATCAGCCAGTCCGCTTCACTTCGTGCCCGCGCAGCTTGAGTCAGGAATTCAAACTCCGAGGCATCTCTTAATCGTTCAAAGCCTGTCGCAATACTTTCCGCCGTCAAGTCCGAAATCCACAAACGCTTAACCGGCTGTCGGAGCTTTAGCTGCTGCTGAATTAACGCAAAAATATACTGTCCTTCACGCCCAGCATCACAAGCATTCACGATGGCATTGCAGCGCTTGGCCAGCTCACCAATTATTTTTAGCTGATCTTTTGTTTTCGGATTGGGTACAATTTTGAATTGCTCAGGGATAATCGGAAGATCTTGAATACTCCATCGTTTGTACTTAGTATCGTAAGCATCCGGCTCAGCCAGGCCCAACAAATGACCGATCGCCCACGTTACAATGTATTTCTCCCCTTCCAAATAAGTACGGTTATTTTTAGCACGCGGCTCCATTACAGCAGCAATCGTCCGTCCCATATCTGGTTTCTCAGCAATAATCAACGTCTTCATTCATTCCATTCCTTCCTGACGGCCTTCTGTTTCTCCTCCATAAACCATAAAATACATGGAACACAAATGAAAACAGGTATCCCGGCCTCATGCAAAAGGAGCCTTCTCCATGGCGAAAGCTCCTTTGTAAATTTATTTCGTCTAGCGCTTCAACAATATACGTCTATTATACCATAGATATCATGGTTCTCTCAGGTCATGATTTTATGTAACCTCAGAAAAGATCATATCTTCCTCCTTTAAAGTAATATGAAATTAGTAAAAGCAAATCGAAACTACATTCAAAGTAAATCGAGTCATGTTTATGTAATTTAATATGACATATAGTTAAAATTATTCTAATTTTATGTTAAATAAATGTACATTTTTCTATAAAAAAGCTACACACAGCCCTACTTCTTATGTTATGATCACTGTAGATAACAACGAAATGATTAAGCAATCAAAATGAGGTCATATTATATAACATTATAATAACAACATTCTATGTAGCATTCTATACAATTCGATTGAACAAGTAGTCTACAAGTTTGAAACACAAATAAAGCCCCATCCTAAGATGGAGCCCTTACTTGATTTATAACCTAAAGTTTATAATTATACCAAAACGGTAGCACCCATGAGGTATTTATCAACCTCGCGTGCAGCTTCTCGGCCTTCATTAATAGCCCACACAACGAGACTTTGTCCGCGGCGCATGTCACCGGCAGCAAAAACCTTATCCACATTCGTCACATATTTCCCATAGCGTGCCTTAACGTTGGAGCGACGATCCGTTTCCAAACCGATTTCCTTCACAATCGTTTGCTCAGGTCCATCAAACCCAATCGCAATCAGTGCTATTTGTGCCGGGAATACGCGTTCCGTACCTGGAATCGGTTGGTAGATTTTACGTCCTGTTTCATCAACAATACGTTGAATTTGAATGGTATGCAGTTCTTTCAGATTACCATTCTCATCACCCACAAATTTGGTTGTCATGATAGAGAACTCACGCGGGTCTTCCCCGAACAGTGCTTTGGCTTCCTCCTGTGCATAATCGAGAGAGTACACATTCGGAAACTGCGGCCAAGGATTCGCGATTGGATCACGTTCCAGTGGAGCTTTGGCATGTGTGCCAAATTGAGTGACACTCCGGCAACCATGCCGCAAGGAAGTAGCTACACAGTCCGAGCCTGTATCACCGCCACCGATAACAATAACGTCCTTGCCTTTGGAGGACAAATAGTTGCCGTCTTCGAGATTGGAATCCAGATAACTTTTGATGGTGCCATTCAAATAATCCATAGCATAATGGACGCCGTTCAAATCGCTGCCTTCAATATTGAATTCTCTCGGCTTTGTAGATCCGCCACATAGCACAACTGCATCATAATCAGCAACCAACTGCTCAGTGGGGATATCCTTGCCAATTTCCGTATTCGTAATGAATTCAATACCTTCAGCCTCCAACAAATCTACACGGCGCTGTACAACCTTCTTATCCAGCTTCATGGATGGGATTCCGTACATCAGCAACCCGCCTACACGATCTGCACGCTCATACACAGTCACGCTGTGCCCTGCTTTATTAAGCTGTGCTGCTGCTGCCAATCCCGCAGGACCTGAGCCAACAATAGCCACTCGTTTGCCTGTACGTTTTTCTGGCGGATTAGGAACAACCCAGCCTTCCTCAAAGCCCTTTTCAATAATCGCTTCCTCAATTGTCTTAATGGTAACAGACTGCCCGATAAGGCCTACAGTACATGAACCTTCACATGGTGCAGGACAGACACGCCCCGTAAATTCGGGAAAGTTATTCGTTTTGTGTAACCGCTCTAACGCTTCCTTCCACAAACCACGATATACGAGATTGTTCCATTCCGGAATAAGATTATGAACCGGGCAGCCTAAAGTCGCTCCCATCAGATCCATCCCCGTATGACAATAAGGAGTTCCGCAGTCCATACAACGTGCCCCTTGGGTACGCAGCTCTTCTTCAGACATATGCTTATGGAATTCTTCCCAATCCTTAATACGCTCCGCCGGGTCCCGGTCTGCAGGAAGCTGTCGTGTGTATTCCATAAATCCAGTTGGTGTAGACATGTTACGTTCCCCCATCTCTTCGCTTATGAACCCCGATCATCCATTCAGAATTTAAGTCAAATTCGAACTTGTCTGTTTGTGTTATGAAAGGGTCTGTTCTCGTTGAATTTGATTTATTGTATCACAATACAGCGTAAAAGTAATGAAAACTTATGCAACTTTCTGCATCTACAGCCAAAAGGATTTTTTATATGGTTTATTAATTTTTCAAATGAGCTAGGTCGAATTTACCTCTTCTTATTCCGTTCTCTCGTAAACAACGAAACGGTAGTTATATGGATTTTTATCATCCTTAATACCTGTCGTTTCACTGACTATATTCCAACCACTCCAATCAAGACTAGGGAACTCCGTATCACCTTCAAAAGTCTCCTCGATTCGAGTCACGATCAGCCGAGCAGCATGTGGCCAAAACAGCGAGTAAATCTCCGCTCCGCCAATGACCATTAGCTCTTCGTCTTGTGCTAGCTGGAGCCCTTCCGCCAGTGTATGGATCACTTCCGCACCTTCCGCCTGATAGTGCTCATCTCGAGTCAAAATGACGTTACGCCGGTTAGGAAGGCATTTCCCACCAAAGGACTCCCATGTTTTGCGTCCCATGAGTACCGTTTTATGCATCGTCTGCTCTTTGAAGAAGGCCATGTCTCTGGGAAGGCGCCAAGGAAGCCTATTATCCCGGCCAATCACACCATTTTGTGCCATAGCCCATATCATTGAAATGCCCATCTTTCCACCTCCTCTAATCAGATGGCGACAGGCGCCTTGATCCCTGGGTGATGTTCGTAATTCTCGAAAACAAAATCCTCATAAGTGTAATCAAAAATGGATTCTGGCTTGCGCAGAATTTTCAACTGTGGCAAGGGATACGGATCACGTTTCAGCTGCGTATGCACTTGTTGTATATGATTTGAATAAATATGCACATCGCCGCCTGACCAAATAAACTCTCCTGGCTCCAAGCCGCACTGCTGTGCAACCATATGCGTTAGCAATGCATAACTGGCGATGTTAAACGGCAGCCCCAGGAAGGTATCCACTGAACGCATCGTCAACATACAGGAAAGCTTTCCTCCAGCTACGTAGAACTGGAATACAAAATGACATGGTGGCAACTTCATAGATTCAATTTCAGCCACATTCCAGGCAGTGACGATATGTCGACGTGAATCCGGATTGTTTTTGATAGCCTCAATGACATTCGCAATTTGGTCAATATGTTGTCCATCCTTTGTTTCCCAGGCACGCCATTGCGACCCGTATACAGGCCCCAGATTCCCCTGCTCGTCTGCCCATTCATCCCAAATGCTAACCCCGTTTTCCTTGAGATAAGCAATATTGGTTTCCCCTCGCAAAAACCATAACAGCTCGTGTATAACGGATCTCAAATGCACTCTTTTAGTCGTCACCAGCGGGAAGCCCTTGGCCAGATCAAAACGAAGTTGTCTTCCAAAAACAGAAATTGTCCCCGTCCCTGTCCGATCCTCTTTCTCCACTCCGTTCTCTAAAATATCCTCTAGCAATTCCAAGTAGTTGCGCACGTTGTTTCTCTCCTTTGAGCATGAATAAAAAACAGCATCGTCGATTTTAATTTTGAAATTTGAAATTTCTCAATCTGCACCATTATCTATATTTAGTTTATCATGTACGGTACTTTGTTGACCATGTACTGTGTGAATTTTCATGTTAGCCCCATAATGTTAAAGTCTGAAAAAAAGAGACAAAGAGCGCAGATAAAGCGCTCCTTGCCTCTTTTTTCATGTATGAAAACCAAAAACAAGATAAGTGAAATGGAATTAGCGACGTGGCGCCAATGCATGAATCGGATGACCCATTACAACTTCCGCTGCTTCCATCACGAGCTCGCCCAGTGTAGGGTGAGCATGGATAGTCAGGGAGATATCTTCGAGTGTAGCACCCATTTCAATCGCCAGACCCAGCTCAGCAATCAGGTTGGAAGCTTCCAAACCTACGATTTGCGTACCCAGGACCAGGCCTGTATCTGCGTCAGCAACGATTTTTACAAAGCCTTCAGCAGCGTTCAGGGAAACAGCACGGCCGTTTGCTCCATAAGAGAACTTGCCAACTTTGACATTGTAGCCTTTTTCTTTGGCTTGTGCCTCTGTGTAGCCTACGCTAGAGCATTCTGGATCTGTGAACACTACAGCCGGAATACATTTGTAGTCTACAACAGATGGTTGGCCTGCGATTGCTTCAGCAGCTACTTTACCTTCATATGAAGCTTTGTGAGCCAGAGCAAGACCAGGAACAATATCGCCAATTGCGAAGATGTGAGGGATGCTAGTGCGTCCTTGGTGATCAACTTTCACCAATCCACGTTCATCCAGTTCTACACCAATCAGATCCAGACCCAATTCTCCGTCTGTATTTGGACGACGTCCAACAGTGACCAGCAGGTACTCAGCAGTTACTTCTTTGCTTTCACCGTTAACGGAGAATTTCACTGTCACATCTTTATCAGTTTGTTCCGCACTTTCCGCTTTAGCGCCAGTGAAGATTTCGATACCTGTTTTCTTCATGCTTTTCGCAACGATGGAAGTCATATCTTTGTCAAAGCCAGGAAGAACAGTATCCATACCTTCAATGATCGTTACTTTGGAACCGAATTTGGAATACATTTGTCCAAGCTCTGCACCAATGTATCCACCACCGATAACGATCAGGCTTTTCGGGATTTCAGGCAGGTTCAATGCTTCTGTAGAAGACAGAATACGTCCGCCAAATGGGAATGGCTTCAATTCGATAGGACGGGAACCTGTTGCGATAATTGCATTTTTAAAACGGTAACGTGGTGATTCATGTTCGTTGAATACACGCGCTTCGTTTTCGTTGATAAACATGCACTCACCATTGAAAACTTCAACTTTGTTACCTTTGAGCAAGCCGCTTACGCCGCCTGTCATTTTCTTAACAACACCATTTTTAAATTCTTGTGTTTTAGCGAAATCAACTTTTACATTTTCAGCTGTAATACCGAAAGTTTCGCCATGTTTAGCTGCTTCGTATTGATGAGCCGCAGAGATCAAAGCTTTGGATGGAATACATCCACGGTTCAAACAAACACCGCCCAGCTCAGATTTATCAACGATCAATACGCTTTGTCCCAATTGTGCGGCACGGATGGCAGCTACATAGCCGCCAGGACCCGCACCGATAACCAATGTGTCAATATCCAGAGAAGCGTCTCCTACTACCATTGATTACACCTCCATTACAAGCAGCTCAGGGTTAGCGAGCAGCTGTTTAATATAGTTCATGAAGTTTTGAGCAGTTGCACCGTCAATAATACGGTGGTCAAAGCTCAGGGAAAGAGCCATTACTGGAGCGGCAACAATTTCACCGTTTTTCACGACTGCTTTTTCACTGATGCGGCCAGTACCCAAAATTGCAACCTCAGGGAAGTTGATGATTGGAGTAAAGAACATACCGCCTGCGGAACCAATGTTAGTGATGGAAATTGTACTTCCTCTCATTTCATTGGCAGCCAATTTTCCATCGCGACCGCGTACAGCCAGATCACGGATGGAATCAGCGATCATCCAGATGCTCTTACGATCAGCATCTTTGATAACAGGAACGATCAAGCCGTTGTCTGTATCTGTAGCGATACCGATGTTGTAGTATTTTTTGTAGACAATTTCGTTAGCTTCTTCGTCGATCGAGGCATTCAGAGCCGGGAATTGACGGGAAGCGGCAACCAAAGCTTTTACGATGAATGGCAGGTAAGTTACTTTTGTGCCTTTCTTCTCTGCAATTGGTTTCATGCGAGTACGGAAAGCAACCAGCTCAGTTACATCCACTTCGTCCATAATTGTAACGTGTGGAGCTGTGTAAGCCGATTTAACCATCGCATTGGAAATAGCTTTACGGATACCTTTAAATGGTACGCGTTCTTCCTCAGCACGCGGATCTGCAGCTGGTGCGGATGGTGCTGCTGCTTTTGCTTCTTTTTTAGCTGGCTCTTGCGCTTTTGCAGCTTCTTTTGCTACTGGTGCAGCCGCTTGGCCTCCGCCATTTTTGAAAGCTTCTACATCTTCTTTAGTGATTTTACCATTTTTGCCGGAGCCACTCACTTGAGCAATGTTAACACCTTGCTCACGAGCAAATTTACGTACGCTAGGAGTAGCTAATACGTCTTTGTTGGAAGCAGCTGGTGTTGCTGGTTTCGTGTTCGCTCCACCTTTTGCAGCATCCTCTTCTTGTTTAACAGCAGCTGGTGCTTCTTCTTGTTCTGGAAGTTCGCCTTCAGCAGCAATGACAGCCACAACTTGACCTACGTTAAAGATGTCCCCGTCTTTGGCAAATACTTCTTGTACTGTACCATTAACCGGACATGGAACTTCAACTACAGCCTTGTCGTTTTGTACTTCCATGATGATATCGTCATCAGTTACTTTGTCACCGGGTTTGATATGCATCTTGATGATTTCACCTTCGTGCAGACCTTCACCCAGCTCTGGGAATTTATATTCAAATCTAGCTGCACCTGCAGCTCCGCTTTGTGCAGCAGCACTTGGCTCAGGGCTAGCAGCTGGTGCTTCTGGTGCATCTTCTTGCTCAGGAAGTTCTCCTTCTGCGTCGATGACAGCCACGACTTGACCTACGTTGAAAACGTCTCCGTCTTTGGCAAATACTTCTTGTACTGTACCATTAACCGGACATGGAACTTCAACTACAGCCTTGTCATTTTGTACTTCCATGATGATATCATCATCAGTTACTTTGTCGCCGGGTTTGATGTGCATCTTGATGATTTCGCCTTCGTGAAGACCTTCACCCAGCTCCGGGAATTTATATTCAAATTTTGCCACGTTTAAAACCTCCCAAATTTACGGTGTGCTTTAATTAAAATTCCATTACTTTATTAACCGCATCAATGATACGTGTTGGCGTTGGCAACCAAGTATCTTCAATTTGAGCAAATGGATAAACGGTATCCGGACCTGCTACACGCAGAACTGGTGCTTCCAGATGCAGGATTGCTTTTTCGTTAATTTGTGCAATAACTTCAGCAGCCACACCTGCGCTCTTTTGCGCTTCTTGAACAACGATCGCACGATTGGTTTTTTGAACGGAAGCAACAATGGTATCAATGTCAATCGGGCTGATTGTACGCAAATCAATGATTTCCACTTTAATACCCTTTGTTTTTTCCAGCTCTTCAGCAGCCTTAACCGAAGTGTGTACCATCATACCGTAAGTAATGATCGTCACATCGGAACCTTCACGAACTACATTAGCCTTGCCCAGTTCAACTGTGTAATCATTCTCAGGAACTTCAGCACGGAATGCATGGTACAGGTTCAAATGCTCCATGAAAAATACTGGGTCGTTATCGCGAATAGACGCAATCATAAGACCTTTAGCATCGTAAGGGTTGGAAGGAACAACAACCTTAATACCTGGTGTTTGAGTCAAAAGACCTTCCAGGGAATCTGTGTGCAGCTCAGCTGCTTTAACACCGCCACCGAAAGGTGTACGGAATACGATTGGAGAATTGTAACGTCCACCGGAACGGTAACGCATACGGGATGCTTGAATTGCCATTTGATCGAGCGCTTCAAAGATAAAGCCTACGAACTGGATTTCAGCTACAGGGCGGAAACCTTGGATACCCAGACCGACAGCAAGACCTCCGATTGCGGATTCCGCCAGCGGAGTATCGAATACACGTTCTTCGCCAAATTCTTTTTGCAGACCTTCTGTAGCGCGGAATACGCCACCTACATGACCTACGTCTTCACCGAAAAGCAGGACGTTAGGGTCGCGTTTCAACTCTACGCGCAGTGCGTCACGAATCGCTTCTTTCATGTTCATTTGTGCCATTTGCTTCATTTCCTCCTTAAACATTGACAGATCAGTTTCAGTTCAGGTCAATCGAAAAGCAGACCGGATCGGGTTGCCGCCCGGTCTCTCTCAAATTCAATTATTTAAAATCAGCTTTTTGCTCTTCCAAGTGCTTAGGCGTAGTTTCGAACATACTATCGATCAAGCCAGGAATTGTCATTTTTTCCGTTTTCTCAGCTTTTTTGATCTCTTCATTGACTTTTGCCTTCGCTTCTTCTTTTACGCGAGCTGTGTCTTCTTCAGTCCAAAGACCTTTTTTCTCCAGGTATTTCGCAAAGCGGGCAATTGGATCTTTCGCATTCCATTCGCCTTCTTCTTCTTTAGAACGATATTTCGTCGCATCATCAGAAAGGGAATGTGGACGGAAACGGTAAGTAACCGCTTCAATCAATGTGGCACCTTCACCATTACGTCCACGCTCTGCAGCTTCTTGAACTGCTTTAATAACTGCAAGCACGTCCATACCGTCAATTTTCACGCCTTTAATACCAGCAGCTACTGCTTTATGAGCGATCGAAAGAGCAGCCGTTTGTTTTGAGAATGGCGTTGTGATCGCGTAACCATTATTTTGCACAAAGAAAATAACTGGCAACTTGTATACACCAGCGTAGTTCAGACCTTCGTAGAAATCACCTTCGGAAGAACCGCCGTCGCCTGTATATGTAATGACGACTTGTTTTTGTTTTTTCAGTTTGTAGCCCATTGCAATACCCATAGCGTGCAGAATTTGCGCACCAATGATGATTTGCGGCATCAATACGTTAACGCCGTCCGGTATTTGACCACCGTGTTGATGACCACGGGAATACAAGAAAGCTTGATATAATGGCAGGCCATGCCAAACGAGTTGCGGAATATCTCGGTAGCCTGGTGCAATAAAGTCTTCTTTTTGGAGCGCAAATTCGCTACCAACCATTGTTGCTTCTTGTCCGGATACCGGAGCGTAGAAGCCGAGACGTCCTTGACGGCCCAAGTTAACAGCACGGTCATCCCAAGTACGTGTAAATACCATACGATACATAATTTCTTTCAATTGATCATCTGTAAGTTTAGGCAGTTTATCTTTATTGATAATTTCACCATCCGGAGAAAGCACGGACAGAGCCTCAACTTCCTCTGTGTAAACTTCATAAGGAACCTTGCTCATTTTCTTCACCTCAACAAAAAAATTTGAATATCAAGTTCCGCTGTTATAGGATTATTATACACCTGTTATATCGCTCGCGTCAAAGATTTAGTTATTTTTTTTGAGTTTAGCACATTTTTGTGTATGTAACAGGGTGTGTTTTTTACTATAACAGCTTAGTACATGATTGAAATTTTAAACATCTATTGCAATCAGGGTAATCTTAACTTATTGTGATCCTTAATGCAAAATAATACCCAAGAAAGGTGACGAAAAATGACGGATTCTCGGTATTTAAAACGAACCATCCTTAAAGACGAAGTAGAGAGCCGCTTACTTGGCGAAACCCGAACTCTCCGGATTTATTTGCCGCCCGGCTATAATGAAATTTTGAGCTACCCAGTCGTCTATTGTCAGGATGGAGAGGAATTCTTCAATTTTGGACGCATTGCAACACACGCCAACCGGCTCATACTGGATGAAGGCGTAGAACCCTTCATTATTGTAGGTGTGGAAGTGAACACCAAGATCAGAACTCAGGAGTACGCTCCCTTCGGTAATCGTTTTGAGGCATACACTGCCTGTTTTGCAGAAGAGATTATTCCCTATGTGGAACAAAAGTATCCTATAAGAAAAGATGCAGCGTCCCGCATTCTGGCTGGAGATTCACTGGGTGGGAGTGTGTCTCTGCACTTGGCACTGTTATATCCCGAGCTGTTTAACCGCATTATTAGCCTTTCAGGTGCCTACTATGAAGCTTCGCAAGAAATTATTGCCCGTGAGAAAGAACTGTCTCATCTGCGTGTGTGGATGACAGTTGGCCTTCAGGAAGATGCTTTTGAGAGTGATACCGGCATTTACAACTTTGTAGAGCTGAACCGACAATGCGCAGATTTGCTGCGCGAGCGGAACGCCGAAGTTTCTTACCGTGAAAAGGATGGCAAACATTTGTGGGGCTTTTGGCAAAACGAGCTGCCTGACGCGCTAATGTATTTTTTGGATCACGCCTGAATAATAAAGATCCTAGGCAATGATGAGGAATGGAGCATTGACCTTCGAGGTCATAAGCCGTTCCTCTTTCTTATGTTTTGATTGCGCTTTCAAAAATGTATAACGAAAAACGGCAATGATTGCCGTTATCTGTCGTTCACATTATAGCTTTTCTTCTATGATCTTGTCCAGCAAGGCATCGCATCCCGCATCCATTAATCGATAGGTCTCCTCAAAATTACCAGTAAAATACGGGTCAGGTACTTCCCTTAACTTTTCTTGAGGAAGCAAATCCATGAATTTTAGTATATCAGCATCTGCTCCACCTGTAAGTTTGCGCATGTTTCGTTCATTAGAGTCATCCATGCACACAATATAGTCAAACGCTTCAAAATCACGTTCTGTTATTTGCCGTGCCTGTATGCCTTGCTCGCTAATTCCGTGTAGCTTAAGTTGCTTTAGCGTTCCCTCATGCGGAGGATTTCCAATATGCCAGTCGCCTGTTCCAGCCGAGTCCACCTGGATTTCTGCGTCTAGTCCCCGTTCCATTACCTTATGTCTCAGTATGGCCTCCCCCATCGGAGAGCGGCAAATATTGCCTAAACACACAAACAAAACGTTAATCATTTCATTCCCCTTCCTATTCACGTTACACTTCTTTTTTCTGTTCCATTGTAGCCAGGTCCTCCAAAATTGTGCAAGCCATATTTAAAGCGGTATACTTAAAATGATCGTATATATGGGACCGTATACAGAAAGAAAGGATGTTGGACATGACGAAAAAACGAGCCATTGTATTTTCAGGCGGTCGTCTTATTGAAGAAGATTTACAACAAATACAACCCGATGATTTTATTATAGGTGCAGATAAAGGCGCTCTTTTTCTGATAAAGCACGGTGTTACACCACATGTCTCTGTAGGAGATTTTGATTCGATTACACCTGAGGAACAAGAACAGGTAAAATCAGCAAGCCAACGTATGATTGCCTGCGATCCAGTACATAAGGACCTAACTGATACAGAGCTTGCTTTAGAAATTGCTATGGAAGGACAAGCAGATCATGTACTCTTGCTCGGTGTTACTGGCACTCGAATGGACCACACCTTAGCCAATGTTCAAATATTAGTACGGGCCATGCAGCATCACATTAGTTGCGCTATCATGGACGAACATAATTTTATTGAGCTCACCGGATCAACGCTGGAAATCCAGCCTATGGGCTATACATATACATCGCTCATTCCTTTGACTCCCGAAGTAACAGGTATAGAACTGGAAGGTTTTATGTATCCACTTCACAATGCCACCCTTAAAATGGGACAATCACTTGGTGTAAGTAATAAGCTAACAGCTGAAAAAGGCACGATCTCCATCAAAAGTGGTCTGCTACTGGTTATTCAAAGCAAAGATTAATTATGACATTGTTGTAACTATTACAAAGACTGTTCAACCACTCAAAACCCTTGTTAATCAAGGGTTTTTCCGTTTACCCATGTTCAAGAATTCATTTATTTTTTACAAATTGTAATTTTTAATCGTTTTTTAATAATCACGATGTATGCCTTGTCCCACAAGCATTTGAGCATAGTTTTCCAACTATTAGGCGGCTTCAAAACTGTTATACTCAACGCTGTCAGTTAGTTAGCAACTCAGCAAAATATTGCACAAATCATTTTTTGGAGGTACTTACAACATGAATATGCATAAAATCATAAAAAAGGTAATTATCACAGGAGTCGCTGCCACGATCGGCTTTGGTACTTTTGCCATTGAGGGAACAAATACAGTACAAGCTGCCACTGCAACTACTTCTGTAGGTCAAAAAGTAATTGACTATGGTAAAAAATATATGGGCACTCCCTATAAGTTTGGAGCTTCTACCAGCACCACTCGCAATTTTGACTGTTCTTCTTTTATGAAGCACATTTTCAAGAAATACGGAGTCGATTTGCCGCGCACTTCTGTTGAACAATCTAAAGTCGGACGTGCCGTATCCAAATCCAATTTGAAAAAAGGCGATTTGGTGTTCTTTTCAAGCGGTAGTCGTGCCACAGGACACAACATTACTCACGTGGCAGTCTATATGGGCGGGGGTAAAATTTTACACACCTACGGCGGACCTGGCGTGACCATCTCCGATTTGAACTCTGGCAACTGGAAAAGAACATACATTAAAGCACGTCGCGTGCTGTAATGTAAAACTCATTAGAAATAGGTAAGCCGGAACGAAACGTTCCGGCTTTTTTTTATATCATTTATGCTAACTAATTTGCTTCGGTTGGCGTTCTGAGTGAATAGCCAATGCCTCGTTCGGTTCGAATCATTTTAAATTTTTGCCCTTTATCTACTTTAACCCTCAAATGTCTGATGTACACGTCTACTACGTTCGTATCAGCGATATAATCATGTTTCCAAACGTCCTTTAATATTTGCTGCCTGCTACAAACTTGGTTAAGATGTATTGCCAGATGCAGCAAAAGATCGAATTCTTTCGGAGTTAATTCCAGTTTTCGCTCCCCTCTCCTCACTGTTCTGCTTGCCGTGTCTATATGTAAATCTCCTGCTACGATTGCCTTCTTCACATCACGTTCAACACCAAAAATTCGTAATAAATTAGCTATTCTAGCCTGAAGAACTCTAGGATAAAAGGGCACTACCATTACATCATGTGCTCCTTGTTCAAAGCAGGAGACAATATGTGCCTCCTCATTTGAAGAAATCATTGCAAGGATCGGTACATGAGGATAGCTCTGCTGCAAAACGCGAATCAAGCCTTCAGCACCATCCCGTTCATCTTTAACGTTCAAGAGTAGCAGACTTACAGGATTCTGAGCTGTATAAGAGTTTGCATCCGACAAATTGCGAACATGAACCACCTGATAACCTGCCTGCTCCAATGGACGAACGATTACAGCGGGCGCTTCATTTTCATCCACAAGTACAATTAACGGGCTCATCTTTTCACCCACCTGATTTGAACATCGCGTTACATATTGGGACACGAACAAGTTTGTTATAAGCCATTAAACATATTTGTATTAGTGTAACAAAAAAGCAGAAAATCATTCTCTGAAGAATGGTTTTCTGCTTTATGGTTTATATAGTTTTTAGCCCAGATAGCGATGATACAGACTTCTTGCTTTCGCCACGTCCTTTGTCCCATGAATCAATACTCTGCCATCCGCAAAAACAACCAAGCGATACTCGTCTACACTAAAGGAAACCAGATACGAATTCCACTCTACGTTCCCCTCGCTCAATGCTGCAAATCTATCTGCTATCTCTGCGAGATCTAGATGTGCCCGGTTCGCGGGTCTGATTTGAACGGTCTCCCTGCCGCACAAAATATCTGTTTTCTGCCGATGAGAGACCGATAAATAGGGATACGTCGGTTGGCTACCGCAAGAAGGACAATTCGCCTTTTTAAGACGATCCACTGCTATTGCAACATACTCATTTTTCCACAAATCAAACGAAAGCAACTTCCCTCTCAATTCCTCGGGATATCCACCAAGAAGTTTGAAAGCTTCTGTAGTCTGGTTAGCCGTGACCATTTGTACCGCCTGCGGAATAATGCCGGACGTATCACAAGTCTCCCCTCCAAACGGTACAGTTCCCATCAGACAATGTAGACAAGGCGTTTGACCCGGTAAAAAAGTGTAAGTTACACCGTAGCTACCCACACATCCTCCATAAATCCAAGGAATACGATGCTTGAGTGCCATATCATTCATAAGAAGCCGGGTATCGAAGTTATCGGTTGCGTCCATCATGAGATCCACTCCTTGGATCAACTCTTCCAGCTCTTCTACCCCAACATCCAAGACATGTGCATGTATGACTGTTTCCGAATTAATATCCTTTAATCTTCGCTGGGCAGCTATTGCTTTGGGACATTTTTGCGCAGCATCACTTTCCTGAAAAAGCTGCTGGCGCTGCAAATTGCTCCATTCCACATAATCCCGGTCTACGAGACTTACCGTACCTACGCCTCCACGAACTAGCGTTTCTGCAATACCTGTACCCAACGCTCCAACACCTAAGATTAGTACATGAGAGGAA
>NZ_JCAJRU010000086.1:0-18099 GCF_059447605.1 Paenibacillus sp. N119s
TTCTTTCATGGGTACCACAGGACTTTTTCTAGCCATCAGCAAGAAAAGGATGGCAATGATACCAGCCACCACCGAGACGGGAATGTCAAAAAATTCGCATACAAAGTAGCCAATCAACAATATTGTGAGAACGATCCAGGACATACGGAACATCTTTGGATCTTTTATCGCAGTTGCAGGCGTGATTAACTGTGTCGCATCAAACGTTTTAGGAATTCTTTTGCGAAAAAAGAGATACAGTACCACGATACTAGCCGCTAAGGAAAACAGATTAGGTATAATCATACGACTCGCATATTCCATAAAACTGATTCCAAAGAAATCGGCTGACACAATATTAACGAGGTTGCTGACTACTAGCGGAAGCGACGTCGTATCTGCAATAAATCCGCTTGCTATGATAAAGGGAAACACCATTTTCTCATCCAATTTCAGTGCCCGAACCATCGCCAGTACAATTGGAGTTAAAATTAAAGCCGCTCCATCATTGGCAAAAAAGGCAGCAACTATGGCACCCAGGACGCTCACATAGACAAACATTCGGGTTCCGCTTCCACGGGCTATCCGTGCCATATGAAGTGCTGCCCATTCGAAGAAACCAATTTTATCAAGGACTAATGAAATCAGAATAATGGCAACAAAAGCCAGTGTTGCATTCCAGACCATTCGGGTAACTTCCCAAACATCATGCAAATCCACTACCCCCACCAACAAGGCGAGTATGGCACCGCCGCACGCAGACCACCCAATGGACAGATGTTTAGGCTGCCAAATGACCAATACTAAAGTGACTAAGAATATAATACATGCCAAAAAAATCAATGTTCTAAAACCCTCCATTACATTTACATTTCCTTATAAATATATACTTATATTAAAAACTGGTCGGCTATATAACCTAGTTGATCCAATGTGTGACGTCTTTCGATTATATAACTAATGCTTACATACTAATAGAGCTCAATTTTAATATCAAGAACGCTCAATACTTATTTGTTCACCAATTGCATAATCCAGTCTTTTATATCAACGATGCGCAGGGTTTTGGGTCGTGTATTCGTTCCAGAAATAATTAACGGGACAAGGGAATCTTTTTCGTGCAGCGATCCATGGGCACCCCCTCCGATGTGGGTAGGGGAACTTTCGCCGACGAGTTCATAGCCCGGTTGGACTGTGACGACAACATATCTCCCTTCATGTGAATTTATTGCCCCGTGTAGTCTCGCCAAAACGTCTGGATATCTTCCATATTTGATCCGGTTGTTATGGAGCGTAATATCCACTAGATTCGTTTCACCCGATAATGTCCATGATTGTCCATATTCATCGGTCAATTTCCCACCGGGACGATAAGAAAACAGACCACCATTTTTCCCCTTTGTAATATGAATATTATTTTTGCCATCTTTCATAGCAATAATGTCGAGCTTATCCTCATGCTGTAAAGACTGCACCACCTCAGACAAATCCACGTTATTGTTAATGGCATAGATATAGGCCATCCGTTCATTAGCGGCAATCACGATTTGGTCATCATTTCTTACGGGTTGATTTAATTTTGCAATACGGTAATGGCTCAAATGAGGTCTTAAATCAACAGTGGCTGCCTGTCGATCATCATATACAGCGCTTTGCGCGCTGTCACCCATGACAATCCAAATCGCACTGTTTGCAGCCTCTCCCCATGAACCGTATGCGTTCAACACAGTTTGCAGTGCTTTGTCCGCTTTTTCAATTCCCTTTAGTTGAGTGGGACCCTTTCTATGCGCCAAATTATCATTCTCTGGGAAGTAGGTGATGGTTACGTGTGGAAGTTTTTTCTGACTGATTAGAAAGGCCGTATCCTTTGCGGAAAATTCGTCATTCATCCCGAATTTTTTCCACACAGGAGTGTTCCAGCTATTTTTCGGGTTCAATTGTGCCAGAGCTGCATAGGATAACCATTTGGGTCCTGTGACTGTCATTTGTTCTGGCACCCTGTTGCTATTGGCTATGATGTCAGGCACTTTTAAAGCATGTTTCGTATTCCCCCTAAAAACAATAGCATTGATGGACGCGGATTCTTTCCCTTTGTTAGCCAAATCTTCATGTAAGGTTTTCGTTTTTTTGTTCAAATGAACTTGATTTAATTGGTAAATTGCATCCATAAATACTTGCAGTTGGTCTATCTTCAACGCTTCTTTGATACCATTGCCATAAAAAATCATGCGTTTCTGGGGGTCACTGTACCAAACGAGACCAGGCACATGGTGTTGGTCAGCATACGTTCCCGTTAACAATGTACTGTCGATTGTTACAGACATCGTGGGAAATGAACTCACTACATGTGGGAAGTATTGCCCTTTACAAAGGAGAAATCGCATTGCGGGTGCACGGCCTTCTTGCATCGCTTCTTGCAAAGGCTTATCCATTAAAGAATCAATCAAGACCACAATGACCGGTTTTTTGCCAATTTGATTTACAGCGACATGCGGCTTCACACTCTGTTGCTTTAGCTGTTGACCAGAGTCCGCCCTACAGCCCAAGATCAATAACAATAAACTTAGCATTAGTACAATGGTAACTTTATTTTTCATGCCCATATATGCGTCCCCTTTTTTAGAAAAACAATCCCCTTCTTCTTATTATTTTTTCTTGCACTAAAAAATTTATTCCTACATTAGATCATTGGGATAAAAAGGGGACACCTGCAACAAAGTTACAACTCCAATGAATTTTTTAGATCTAATAGGTCAAATTTAAAAATCAAAACCATTTAGGAAGAGAGTATAACGATGACTACAACAAACTTACACGAATACTCTATGCATTATATAGATTCCGGCGAAGGAACGGCCATCCTATTCATTCACCCTCCAGTGCTCACAAGCTTAAGTTTCACATACCAGATCCAAGGGTTATCGCCCTATTTTCGAACGATCGCTTTTGACATCAGAGGACACGGTAAAAGCCTGCCTTCCGAGCAAACGATTACTTACCCGCTCATTGTAGAGGATATTAAACATTTAATGGATCGGTTGAACTTGGACAAGGTATTTTTGTGTGGATATTCGATCGGAGGCTCGATCGTATTAGAATTCCTCTTAACTTATCCAGATCGGGTATGGGGAGGGATTGTGATCAGTGGGATGTCAGAGGTAAATGAATGGCGGCTAAGAAACAAAATTTCGTTGGGCATTGCTCTTTCAAAGATCGGTGCAGTTGGTACAATTGCCCTTTCTAACGCTTGGTCACAAACGAAACGATTATCTTTATTTCGCAGGTTATTTAACGATGCGAAGAAGGGAAATCCCAGGAATGTTGAGCAATTTTACCGTTACAGCTTGAAGTACAACTGTACCTCACGACTGGGGGAAATTCAGCTTCCCGTCCTGCTCGTTTATGGTAAAGAGGATCAACATTTCCATCGTTATGCCAACCTATTGCATCAGCAATTACCGAAGAGTGAGCTGGTTTTCATTAAAAAAGCTGATCACCGCCTTCCTACGAAGGCCGCTGGAACATTGAATGAACTGATCAAGCAGTTCGCAGATCGCTTCAGCCCTTAATGCACATCCTAAGTGAAAAGTCGAAGTTGCTCATCAAAGTGGAAAAAATTATATAATATTTTATACAATGAAAATATACAAATTATGCTAAAGTCATATATAGTTTAGTTAGGATAGGTATGTATTGTTCTGCTTTTAAATTGGAAGGGGTGTAAAAATGAAATGCTAAAGCGTGTTCAAAATCTTTTCGTTATCCCCAATTATCCGCTATTCATGACCTGTATGTTATTGCAAGGTATGGCTATTTCCATAAGTGCACCTTTTTTAGCCGTATATTTTACAGGTACACTTGGCGTATCTGTGGGAACCTTTGGTGTATTTACAGCGGTGACTTTGATTTGTGGTATATGGATAAGCTCCCTTATTGCCAAACGCTCCGATACCGGATTGGACCGCAAGCAAATTTTAGTGATGTGTACGTTATTTAATGCAATAGCCTTCGCAGGATATCTTGTAATCCAAAATTTTTATATACTTTTTGTCTATATGACTATCTTTACGGCTATGGGTGCCCCTGGAATGCCTCAGTTATTTGCCAGTGCCCGCGAGGCGGTAGATCGCAGTAAATCTGCGGATCACGCCTTTGCAAATTCAACACTTCGTTCTATGTTCTCGCTTGGCTTTATTACCGGACCGCTCTTTGGTTCCTTCTTGATTGCACATACGGGTTTTAAAGGTATTTTTGTCGGTACGACCTCTATTTTTGTACTTATTGCCGTTCTGCTATTCTTTTTTATCAAGCCGACTCCTGTTCAGCTTAAACATAAGGATCAACTTTCACTTCATCACATTTCATTACATAAAAATATTGAAATTCTGATCCCCTTCTCCGTTCTTACTTTGCTTTATACATCTCACTGGATGAATAGTTTGAATATTTCCTTGTTCATTATTCACAATTTAAAAGGTAACACGAGTGACGTTGCTCTAGTAGCCAGTATTTGCGCCATTTTGGAAATCCCCTTGATGCTCATGCTGGGCGTACTAGCAGCCAAATACTCCAACCATTTACTTATATTTTTAGGGGCTTTAACAGCCGTTGTCTATTATCTACTCGTCCTTATGTCTACAGAGATGTGGCAACTATTCGCGGGGCAGCTTCTTCTAGCCTTCTTTGTTGCAGTAATTTCAGCAATTGGTATCAGCTATATGCAGGACTTGTTGCCAGCTCTCCCTGGATACGCCTCGACGCTGTATTCCAATGCGACAACAATCGGAAGACTGGCCGGGAGCTTGCTAGGCGGATTGTTCGCTCAATGGATGGGTTATCGAAACTCCTATTGGATATGCTTATTCCTGATCCTCTGCTGTCTTGGTCTGCTGGCGATTTCAAAAAAATTAGAGTTTGACAAATCGGCTGCTCTACACGAAAGAAATCACAGTCTATAGGACGACGCCAATACAAGAAGCAGCACGTAATCTAGACGAGAAGCCAAAGTCCGGTTACGTGCTGCTTTTATGACGATTATGCCACGCATAATCCTGATTGGCTAAACGCGGGGGCTGCCGTACACACACCCTATATCTCTATAGTAGAAAAACGACTCATAATTGCATCAGCCGAATACATATAACCGCCAGCCTGACGGAGTGATTGTCCAATGACATGGGCCTGTTGTTTATAGATGGGTTGATTCAATACCTCACATCAGATTTATAGACGCCAATCCCAATGATCGGTCCCGCTCAGAACAGCTTCAACGGTGTACTGGTTGGCTTCGTCAGCCGTAAGCTGTTTGGCCCAACGTACACGCCCGCTACTTTCTGCACCTGGTCCAAAGTTGTCGAACTCTCCAAATCTTGCGGTCTGCTCATTGGATTCCTTCCCCCAATTGTTCCAGCCACCTGGCTTGATATGATCATCCATATAGGTCTTTAAAAAAGTAACATGAGCGTAAGACCGCCAAGGCCGCCCAAGATCCACCTTGCCTGTCAATCCAGCCTCGCTTGTCAGACGACACTGAGTAAATACAAAACCCGGCTGGTTCTCTTCTGTTGAAGCTGCTGTCACATACCCGGCACGCAGGCTGTGTATGATCGAATTATCAAATACGGCAGGTGCATTGCCAAATATAAAATCAACACTGCCACTGATGTAGCTGTCCTTAAAATACTGTCTGCCACGGTTCACAAGCAATGTATCCTGTAGGCCAGTAATTTTGACATTGTGATACTTGCCACGGTCACCTTCGGCATATAACGCTACAGCCTGCACCTGTCCGGTTCCTTCTGTGTTGGCGACCGTCACATTTTCCAATACAAAATCAGGACTTTGCACACGCATGGTATAACTATTGCTCGTTCCTAATTCTTTTCCGTTCACCACCGTTTTAGCCGTATCATCAAAAGCAATGATCGTTTTGTCTCGATCTTCTCCGATAATGCTCAGATTTTTTTTGGAGGAGTTCACCTTTATCTTTTCACGGTACGTACCGTTTTTGAGATGGATCACAGTCCTTGTGTTGCTGTTGTCAGGGACTGCATCAATAGCTGCCTGGAGGGATGTATAGTCAGCAGGGCCATAGGTCGATACAACCACACTAGTAGGAGAGGTTCCTCCTGAGCCTGTTAGCTTGCGGACCGTGACATTGCTGAATTCCGATGTATTGTAATTCCATACATCGTTTTGCTGTTTGGATGCATCGGTAGCTAGCCCGAATAATAGCGCTTGATGATCTGGCAAATCTATAACGGTTTCACCAACCTTCTCCCAGTTCGTCACACCGTCGGCGGATACCCATCCGGTAAGCTTTTGTCCTTGTCGCACCAGACGAACCGCATATGGCGTTGTAATAAACGTCTCCATTGACGCGCGTTTCGTTTTACCATCCGTTTGATCACGACTGATAAGAATGCCCTGTTTGCCATATTTAACAAATGCTAAAGACATAAAGGCCATTTTTGATCCAGGCTTCAGTGATTCACGAATCATTACACCTGCTTCGGCATTATCGTCTACAGGAGTAATCTTCTCCACACGGGCTGTAATTTCGCCGTCTCCCTCCCATTTCTGATAAGCATAATGGAAAAGATCAGCCTGACCGTCAATGTCCCCCGCCGATTTTAGGCGTATGCTGCTGCCGTTTGCATCTTCTTTTAATACCTGAGTATGCCCTTGGATATAGCCATCGTTGCCTTCAGAGCCAACCTCTTCGCTGAGCCAGCTTCCCGTTGGTGCAGTCGTGTTGACATGGATGGTGACAGGATTGGAAAATGCAGCAGTGCCTTTGCGGTCTGTCACCCGTGCAACAATGTAGTGGGTACCGTCCGTCACATGGTTCCAATCGATTTGATAAGGCGCATTTTCTACTTTTCCGGCGAGTTTGCCGTCAATGATAAATTCAACGTGAGCAATGCCATCTTGGTCCTTGGCCGTTGCAGTTATGGTCGCATTACGTCCCGCTTCCAAAGTATCGTTATGCTTCAATGAACGTCCGCCTTCATCCGATACCTGTACGGCGGCCTCCGAATTATCCACCTCACTTCCATTGGACAGCTTCGCAATGAGATCATTCAAATAGACCTCCAGATTCGTGTAGCCCTTGGCAAAATGAGCATACTCCCCTGTGCCGGCAAGCTCCTGACCGTTACGGTCGTCTGCATTTTTGGGGTCCAGAGCATAGGCACGTTCCCATTCATCCGGCATGCCATCACGATCACTGTCAGTAAGCTCCGTGTTGGTTACGCTATAATCATCGTAAATCCACCCTGCTTCCCGTGGGGAGTTGATAAATGCACCCGTTCCATTCTTCACATCATTCATAATGCGGGCGTCCACCGCATCTCTTCTGGGTAACGTCGCTCCTGAACCAGCAAGCACCTCAGCATAAGCGGTCTGTGCATCTGTCGCTTGATATGGACCGTACGCATCCGGTGAAATTCCGTTGTCGTATTCCCCTCTAACTTCAATCGGCTCCGCCAAACGAGTGGAAGGATCAATAATCGACCCAATGGACGTTCCAAGCTGCCAGTTGTCTTGGGTAACCGAATCGTTCCCATACATGTAGTTGCCACCAATAAACATACGTGTTTTATATTTTTTACTTCCCACGTCTACAAAGATTTGACCGCGAACATCCTTATATGTGTTGGGACCATACTTATAATAGTTATTCAGCACATTATACGATCCTTCACCGCCGCCATAGGAAGAGAAAAATCCCCAATTATAAATGACGTTATTGGTCATTTCCACAGCATCGATTTGTTTTTTATCGGTTGGGAAACGCGGATTGCGGCTTGCGTTGTGAGCCAGCAAGTTATGATGATAGGTGGAATTTCGACCACCCCATATGCCGCCATAGCCGTGACGACCTTTCTGGTGCGTGGTCATTAGCATACTTTCGGACGCAATGGACCATTGTACCGTCGTATTTACGTTATCGTACAGACTTAGCACCTCATCCACCGACCAGCTAAAGGAACAGTGATCAATCATAATATTTTTATGATATCTGGAACCTAAAGCGTCATCCTCGCTGGAGTAACGGTCGGTTAATCGAAAACGCAGGTAACGGAGAATAACATTATCTGCGTCAATCCCTGTCGTGTAATCGCTTACAGTTATGCCGTCGCCAGGAGCTGTCTGACCCGCTATCGTGAGGTTGTTACCCAAGATTTTAAGTGGTTCCTTAAGATGAATGGTTCCACCCACCCGGAATACGACCGTCCGATTATCGGATCTGACCGCTGCACGAAGAGATCCGGGGATCATCTGCTCACCTTTGCCGTAGTCTGCCAGCGTGGTAACTTCGTATACTTCACCTCCGCGCCCGCCGGTAACATATTTACCGCCACCCTCAGCCCCCGGAAACGCCGGAATATTCGTCGCTATTTTTTCTACCTTTTCCACTTTTGCCAACTCTGTTCCTACCGCAGTCTCTGCTTGGATCAGTGGCGGGCACAAGGTCAACAACATTGAACCTACAACCACATTACATAGCACCCTTTTCCATGTACGTTGCTTGCTCATATTCTGTTTCCTCCCCAAGAGTTTCTTTCACATCAGCGCACACTTTTATAAAAGAATGATCCGAGACGATCAGAAATCACTTCACCTCCTTTCATCAATCTTTTCTGCTTTTACCGTGGGCAAGTGTCATATATACTAAGGTTATATGAATGCGCTTACTTATCTTAATTGGCAAAGGAAGAAGCACATGAATGAAATCAAGGAAGACAAATATGTCATCGGAGAACAACAATTCTCCATTCATCACATCTACCGTACCGGCTTCACTGTTATGCCCACACCTCATGTTCATGAGAACTATGAGCTGTATTTTTTGCTGCAGGGCGAACGCATCTACTTTATGAATGGCAAGGTATACACCGCTCGCAAGGGCGATCTGATATTCATCCTCCCTCATGATTTACACTCTACCGCCTGCACGCAGTTGGAGGAAACTGAACGCATTTTGATTCATTTTTCTCCGACGTTTCTCCCACAGCAGGATCGTGACATTCTGGATTTACCGCCGTATCAGCAATCCGCGTTGCTTCGCTTACCCGCTAGAGAACAAGTCGAAGTGGAACGGCTGTTCCTGCAAATGAATAGCGAATGTAGAAACAAGCAGCCTCTGCATGACCGTTGTGTACAGTATTTGCTGCTGGAAATGCTCATCCTCGTGCACCGATCAGAAGCAGCCGAGCGTAGTGACCTTGTTTCCTCTCATCCCATGCATCAGAAAATCACAGAAATTTCGTCTTTTATTCAGAATCATTTCAGCGAGCCGTTAACTCTCGAACAAGTGGCCGCCTGCTTTTTTATTAGTCCAGCTTACCTAAGCCGCATCTTTCTAAAATTGACTGGCTTTCATTTCAGCGAATACATCCGCGTAGTGAGGGTCAGGGCGGCTCAAACCAGACTGCGAACCACCAAGGACAAAATCCAGCATATTGCAGAGGATGTCGGCTTCGGTCATGCTTCCCATTTTAATAAAATTTTTAAAAAAATAACCGGGCGCTCCCCTCTGCAATACCGTAAACAGGTTCGTTAGGTATTCAGTGTAAATAATTAGGCGCTGATTTTATACATCCACTCTTGTCTCTTTTCTCCATTTTTATATCTGCTTGCTCTTTCATGGAACTAAAGACGAGCCGCCTAGATTAGGTCATTTACACGACAAAAAAGCCATCCTTCGCTGCAATGTATGCAACGGGGTATGGCCTATTTCATCATTTATTTTACCTCTTCAAGATGATACTGATCGTTTATCCGTGACCTCTATTGTAATGCTTTGATATCCTGAAGTAGCATTTCAATATTTTCTTTCTTCGTGGCCCAACTGGTGCAGAATCGAACAGCAGTATGTGTATCATCAACCTTTTCCCAAAAGGAATAAGTATATTTTTCGCTCAACGCCTGTAATATACGATCTGATATAATCGGAAACTGCTGATTGGTTGTAGAATGATACAGGAAAGAAAAACCTTGCTCGGATAATCCTTTTTGCAGCAACATGGCCATATCTATGGCGTGTTTGGAAATCTCAAAATATAAACCGTCCTCAAACAGCGTTTCAAACTGAATGCCCAGCATTCTGCCCTTAGCCAGCAGTCCTCCTTTTTGCTTGATCATATATCTGAAATCTTTTTTCAAAGCATCATTTAGGATAACGATGGCTTCTCCCATCATGGCTCCAATTTTTGTAGCGCCAATATAAAACACATCGCACAGCTGTGCGATATTTGCTAAAGATACATCGTTATCCTCTGCAACCAATCCATATCCTAAGCGGGCCCCATCTATAAATAGCGGTAAATCACATTCACGACAGACTCTACTTAACACTTCTAGCTCGGATCGGCTATAGATCGTTCCATTCTCGGTCGGTTGAGAAATATAGACCATCCCGGGCTGTACACAATGCTCAGGAGCAGCATCACGCCAGTGAGCGTCGTACAGTTCCTTTACCTGTTCACCCCGGATTTTCCCATCCTCGCTTGGTAATGTTAGTACTTTATGTCCAGTAGCCTCAATTGCTCCGGTCTCATGCACACCAATATGTCCAGAAACTGCCGCAATCACGCCTTGATGCGGACGCAAAATCGAAGAAATGACCGTTGTATTGGTCTGTGTACCTCCAACTAAAAAGTGTACATCCGCATTTTCAGAGTCACATGCCTTTTTAATATAAGATCTGGCTTTTGCACAATGATCGTCCGTACCATAGCCTGGCGTCTGTTCCTCATTCGTCTCCAGTAATCGCTGTAATATACGTTCATGGGCACCTTCGGTATAGTCGCATTCAAATCGTATCATTCTGTATCCTCTCCGAAATATCCAATTTCTTCTGAATTAACAACATAGAAGCATGTAACTGTTGAATCTCTTCTTCTGAAAGTCCTTGAACTAATCGTAAAATTTGTTCATCAGACCTTTCATTCAATTGGTTGTAGAACGTTTTTCCTTTGGGTGTCAGACGAATCAGATTTGTTCTATTATCCAACGTTGAATTTTCCTTAACAAGAAAGCCCTCTTTGCAAAATTTAGCAATGATCCTGCTCATATAGCTGCGATCAATTTTAAGAGATTCGACCAGCGTATTCGCAATACATGGCTCGATCAACCCGATCTCTATAATGACACGTGCCTCGGTAAAGGAATATCCACTATCCAGCACATGTCTATCTAAAACACCAAGTAAATTCGTATAGAACCGATTAAAACGCCTCATATCCGCTATGATATTAGCATCTATATTGACCATAACTCCCCCTATTTAGTGGACTTTTGCAACAATTATAGTAATGACATTTGTTGACTGTGTCAACAAATAAAAAGATCGTACATGAAGACCTTCGCCTCATGTACGATCCATTCTCTAAAAGGAAAATTAAAGCATATTCTTTTCTGTGTTTACTTACAAGGTCAATGAGCTATCGTTATTTATAGACTTTTCCTGCTTCTGCTTCCGTTTTAGCTTCAGATGAGCTACGACCATATACAGTGTCGGAACGACAAACAAGGTTAAAATGGTGGAAAAGATCAATCCGAAGATAATAGTCGTTGCCAACGGTTTGAAGAGAATCTCCCCTATTGTGGCAATAGGGATCATACCTACAATCGCAGTTAGCGAAGTAAGCAAGATCGGGCGGAAACGGGCAGAACATGCCATCAGAATGGCGTCTGTCAGATCAGCTCCTTCACGGCGCGCATCTTCAATAAACTCTATCAGCACAATACCGTTACGCACGACGATACCGGCCAGTGAAATGATCCCCATAATACTCATGAATCCAATGGGCATGCCCGAAATAAAGCTTCCAAGAATACCGCCTGCCGCTGCCAGATACACAGTGGTCATAATAATGAGCGGTGTGGAGATGGAGTAAAACTGCATCGTGATCAAGAGCAGGATAAGAAAAACAACGATAATGGCTAACTTGCCCAAATCTTTAAAAATATCAGATTGCGCGGATGTTTCTCCTCCCATCTCCCAAGTGTAGCCTGGTTCAAACTGTGTGTTCGTTAGTTTGCTACGAATGTCATTAGTAAGTTCTGTAGCCGTACGCCCATTCGCATTGGCTGAGATCGTAACCGTCCGTTCCAAATCATAGCGATGGATTTGCTGAATGGAAAAGCCCGGTTTCATCGTGACTAACTGGGATAATGGAATTTGCTCTTTTGCCGCATTGGTCACGCTTAATTGTTGAAACAATACCTCAGGATCATCGTTTGGTTTATTCATGTATACATTTATATCCAGCAATTCCTTACCTGTATCAAAATCCGTAACATTGACCCCATCCCCCATTAACAGCAGAGTTCGCGTCAAATTAGAATAGGTAACCCGATATTTATCCAACGCTTGTGGATTGACTTGGAAATTCAGATTATAGCTTTGCATCCCCATATTATCGGTCACGTCTATTGCTCCAGGGGTGCCTGCAACTATTTCTTTGACTTTAGCTGTCATCTTTTGCAGTTTATCAATATCCTCCCCCTTCACTCGGATAGACACCGCACTGCCGACCGGGATACCTAATTGAGGAACCCGAATGCTGATCAATGCAGATGGATATTTGGCTTGCAGCGTATGAGTCCAATTATCCACTGTTTTCTGAAGATCAAATAGTCCCTCTTTTCCAACGACAGCAAGTTGACCGTTGACCGCTCCCCCGGAGCCGTGACCGCCTGCAACATCGCTGTACATTTGAGGCGCTCCTCCACCTGCCGTTGCTGACAGCCGTTCTGTTTCTGGCTGTTTTTTGACCCACATCCCAATCTCGTTAATAACCCGATTGGTTGCCTGCAACGACGTTCCTTCCGGCATGGTCACGCTGATCGTGGCATCCGCTTGATCGGATTCGGGAAATAACTGAATGGGAACAAGCGCTAGTAGCCCATAAGCTGCCGTACCCATCATAAGACCGACCAACGCTGTTAAAAGCGGACGCCGCAGTATTCTTGGCATCCAATTTTTAGAGTACACGTTGGATAGAGACTGGATTTGATGACCCAGAAGCCCAGGCGGCTTAACTGCTTGGTTACTCTGTTTCCCTTTACGGCGTTGATCATACCATTGACGGAAAATGGGAATAATCGTTAGCGACATAATCATCGAAGCCAGCATCGTTAACGAGATAACGGTAGGGATCGGTTTAATAAAGTCTCCGATATTACCCGGCAGGAATAACAGCGGGGCAAATGCTGCAACCGTAGCTAGCGTAGCTGTAATGATCGATAAGGATACCTCTTTGGTTCCTTTAATGGCCGCCTCTGTCGCATTTTCCCCAAATTCAGAGCGTCGGCGTTCAATGTTGTCATTGACCACGACAGCATCATCAACTAATATCCCCAGCACGATGATGAGCCCGATGACTGAAATTTGATTCAGCGTAGTTCCTGTCATAGGCAAGAAAATAAAGCCGATGGCGATGGAAACAGGAATGGCCAACGCCACAAATGCAGAAGTCAGCAAATTCAAGCCTAAAGTACATATCACAATGACCGATAAAATAGCGATCATCATCTCTTTGGTCAGGTTTCCAAATATTTCGCTCACTCGATCATTTTGGGCGAAAAGCAGCTCAAAATGTACATTTTTCGGCAGACTGCTCGCAAGCTGATTGATTTTAGCTGTGGTTGCTTTAGATACTGTCGGCACATCTGTCCCTATATCTCCGCTTACGCTGATCGAAATAGCAGGCTTCGTATTCACATACGTATAACTAGCTGCTTTTTTAAAAACAAGCGAGGCAGTACCTATATCCTTCAAAAATATCGGGAATCCATCGTCATTGCTTGAAATCTGAACGTTATTTAGAATCGATGGATCCGTTGAGGCATTCACCGTCAGCTGGTAAGTACGCTCATTGAAATCCATACTCCCTGTAGGCACTCTGTCATTCTCGTCCTTGATCGCTTGAACGACTTGTTCCCAGGAGATGTTATATTGTTGCATCTTTTGCGTGTCTAAACTGACTCGTACCTCTTGCTCAGGTATTCCTTGAATATTAACTTGCGAAATACCAGGGACGGTTTTTAATTGATCTTTCCATTTGTTCATTAATTCATTTAATGAGTACAAATCCTCAACCTTATCAGAGGTGATCGCATATGAACCAATAAAAGAGCTGGTCATGCTATCATTGATTATAGGCTGCATCGCATCGTCTGGAAGCTCGGATTGTGCATCCTGCACCTTTGTACGTAGATCTTCCCATACCTTTGTCGGGTCCGCATCATTCAAAGCTTCTATGATGATACTGGATTGGCCTTTCGATGAAGTGGAAGAAATCGTTTTGACACCTTGTACAGCTTTAATTTTCTGTTCCATGACTTTAGTAATGGTCTGCTCGACTCTCTCAGGTGAGGCACCCGGATAGACTGTTGTAACACTGGCGGTCATGGGAATAACATCAGGCTGCTCCTGTTTGGGTAACGATGTAAAATTAAAGAGTCCTAGCAGTATGCACATGCCAAAGAAAATGAGCGTAATTTTTTGTTTTTTAACGATATATTTAATCATTCGGACGACTCCTCCGATTTCCCAAGCACATCATTCCCAATTACATCGCCATTAAACAAGGTTCCTGCTCCTTGGGTAACAATTTGATCGCCTGCCTGTAGTCCGGAGAGAACTTCGAATTGATTATTCGTCACTTTTCCCACTTTAATCGTGGTTTTAACGGCCTTACCATTTACTGCTTTAAAAATATAAGGGTCACTTCCTGTGCTAATCACGGATTCTACAGGCACTAACAGTGCTTCCGATTGATTCACACTTTTAGCTGCGCTGATGACTTGTCCAGGTTTCCAATCCAGTTCAGGGTTGGGCAGGCTGACTTCCACATTAATACTGCCCGTTTTCGCATTCGTTGATGGGTAGATCTGAGTAACGGTCCCTGTTCTAATTTCATTGTAGAGTGATACATTTACTTTCTGGTTTTTCTTCCACGATAAGATTTCGCTGTCCGGTACGGGAAGAAGTACCTTTAAGGTCTTGATATTCCCGACGACGAATGCCTCGCTCCCACTGGAGCCCAGTTGACCGTCAGACACCTTTTTTTCAATGACTACGCCAGCGATCGGGGAAGTTAAAGTAGCCTTTTTAAGTGACAAGGATGACTGTTCATAAGCAGCCAATGCATCCTCGTAGGTAGCCTGCGCCTGAGCTTTACTGGCTAGCCCTTGCTGCTTCGTAGCCATAGCGGTCTCCAGCCCTGCTCTGGCCTGCTCTACACCAGCTGAAGCCTGGGCACGTTGCTCCTGCGAGGCTCCCGCAAGCAAGAGAGACAGCTGCTCTTGTGCGTCACTTAAACTTTTTTGTGCATTCGCTAATTCCAGCTGTGCATTCTCATTTTCCGACAATGAGGCTGCACCTGCCTGGAACAGGCTTTGCGTCCGTGCGGCATCCGCTTTTTTCTTATTGTAAGCCTTGGTGGCCGCGGTAACTGCATTTTGTGACTGTGCAATTTCCTGCTTTTTCGCGCCATTATTCAATTCCTGCAATTTCGACTGGGCCGCATCGACCTGGGATTGTGAACTATGAATACCCGCCTGTGCCGATTGAACAGAAGCCTCCGCTTGGCTAAGACCGGCTTTTGCCTTTTCCATGGTGGCCTTGGCCCGATCCAGTTGCAGCTGGTAGGCAGATGTATCTAACTTCGCAAGGACACTCCCTTTTTCTACGGAATCCCCTACCTCAACCATAGTGTTCAATATACGTCCATCCGCTTCAAAGGAAACACTAGCTTCATGACTTGCCTGCAATGTTCCCGCCAGATTAAAATCGTTGGCCAAAGGTTTCATTACAAGTTTCTCTACTTTCACCGGGTGACTTGCTTGTGTTACAGCGTTCTCCGTTGCACTAGAGCAACCAGAAGCTACTATAGCTAATGCAACCCCTGCAATCATGATCCTGATTCCTTTTCTCTTCAACTTCACGTCATCCTCCCTGATTCTCTCTTCTAAAGGTGCTATCAGCAACCCGCAGGTCAAGTAAGCTTTTTTCATTTCTTTTTTCATTGCTTGTTTCATGTTATAACAATGGACACAAAAAAAAATCGTACAAAGGGGCAAGCACCTTATGTACGACTGGGCAATGAAATAACATTTATTCAGTTAACATTTCTAAAGCTGTAAAATCCCACGTTCCAACGAAACGGCAACGGCTTCGGATCTGGAATCAACACCAAGCTTGTTATAAATATTTGTCAAATGCGCCTTTACGGTACGCTCGGAAATCCCCATATCAAATGCTATTTCCTTGCTTTTAAAACCGTGTGCAACAGACTTTAATATATGCCTTTCCTTATCAGTAAGCACCAAGCTGCTTTCGCGGGACTCTAGCTTGGCTTCTTTCTTATTCGTTGCAGCGAACACCCTTGCTGTTATTTCTGGCTGAAGCAGTGTTTCGCCCCTTAGCGCTGACTCAATCGTGCGAAATAAGTTTTCACGACTGGTGTCTTTTAGCAAGTACCCTTTTGCCCCCAAAGAAAGTCCCTTAATCATTAAATCATCTTCGTTATAGGTAGTCAGGATAATGACGGGCGTTTCATTTTGTTTTTCTCTGAGGGCTTTCATAGTTTCCAAGCCACTCATTTGCGGCATATATAAATCCAGCAATATGACATCCGGTTGAAGCTCCTCGATCAGTTTAAGAGCGGTTGCACCTTCTCCGGCCTCGCCAATAACTTCATAGCTGTCATTGGTCTCCAACACCAGCTTTAATCCTTCTCGAACGACCCAATGATCGTCGACAATTAAAATCTTGTATTTCATGATAGGTCTCCTTTAGTAAGAGGCGCCTCTATTTTGATAGTTGTACCTGCTTGCAATATACTGTTGATAATTATGCTTCCACCTAGCATCCGAACACGTTCATGTATCCCTATTATTCCGTAATGTCCTGTTTGCTTGGCAATAATATTCGTATCAAATCCTTTTCCATCATCACGAATCTCAATTTCAATCTTGCCTTCATTATCTAAAATATGAATCCATACGGTATTCGCGTGTGAATGCTTCGCTACATTGGTTAAACACTCGCTTATAATAAACAGTCCATGCTCGAACAGCAGTCTAGGAACTGAAGCTTTAATTTTAATGTTGCGTATGACACGGATACTCGTAGCCATTGTAAATCGCTGTATTTCTTCCTCCACTGCTTCTGCAAAATCAACTTCCGAGATCGTTTTCGAACGCAAATTGTCTATGGCTCGCCTCGAATCAGACAGTGTCCTCCGTACTTGTGACATCGATTGTTGGACAATCTCTTGGGCTCTTTGTGTACTCCCTTTGCTCAGATGAGCATCAATGGCTTCCAGCTGCATAATTAGCCCAGCGAGCCCTTGAGCCAGCGTATCATGCAGATCACGGGCCATACGTTGTCGCTCATTGGCAATTGTAAGTTCTTCCACCTTTTGATGTGCGGCTTCAAGCTCTTTCAGGACATTTTGCGTGCGGATTCGTGCTTTGACTTGTTTGAAAAAAAGAACCGCATAAGCTACTATAACAACGACAATTAGAAAAAATAGCGGAATGAACAGTACAAACTGCCTGCCGTCATTGTGAGAGACCACAGCCACACAAAAAAGAACGTAGGAGATCAAAAATACAAGAATGACTTTCAGCGGCTTATAATAAATACCTATACTCTGGCCCACCAAAACGGGCATTAAACCCACCAGTACTATGGAGAAGCTTTCAGGTAAAAGAAATGCACTTACAAAGATCAAGCCCCCTTGTATTACAAAATAAGCCCATGAAAAATATTTTGCCACTCTATGAGCATGCAGGTACAAAAGGATGTGCAATATGATAATTATAGTGAATAAAGAACTTTGCAGCAGATTTAAACCACCGAACAAATGTTGAAGAATGACAGACTCACTATAAATTATAAAAACCCATATGATCGTTAATATTTTTGAAATATCCTTGTTCTCAACTTCACCTTCACTTTTACTTTCACTTGTTTCCGGATTTAGATTTTGAACCTGTACATTAGATGCATCGTTCATAATTCCCTCCTACAATTCTGAATTCAGCTTTTCAATTTTGAACAAAAAACATTTATATATCATTTTACAAAAAAACGAA
>NZ_JCAJRU010000087.1:0-17949 GCF_059447605.1 Paenibacillus sp. N119s
GTATTAGGCACGCCGCCAGCGTTCGTCCTGAGCCAGGATCAAACTCTCCATTAAAGACCAACCGAAGCTGGTTTATTGAAAGAGCGATTAGCCCATTTGAAACTGACGAGATAAAATATCTCATAACTTGCTTCCATTTCATACAGCCAGATAGCGTGTATCAAAATTTCAGCGTTGGATTTTGCAAACAAAATCCCTACTCACTCGTTGTTCAGTTTTCAAAGATCAAACTTTTTTTTATTTCGTTACCACTCTCATTATCGACAGCAACTCTTATATAATATCACATTTCAACCGACTTCGCAACAACTTTTTTAGAGGAGCTTTTTCCTTCTAAATTTATTCTGCTAATTGGCTGACCGGCGAAACATCTTATTTAAAAGGCCGGAATAAGAATATACCACATAATCAAATCATTTAGCAAGTGTTTTTTCCTAAAATAATTTGAACTTAATTTAAAATTATAACAAACCCAAAAACCGATGATGATCGCGCACTACAGCTGCCTTTTAAGAAACCACAAATCAAGAGGACTTCAATCTGAAAAATACAAGGAAAAGCCAGCGAGTTTATCGCCGGCTTCCCGTTAATCAACAAAATGTTATGGAGTATGATGGCTAAAATATTGGAGCGTTCCAGTTGGATAAGAGTTCCACTCTCCCGGAAGGTTATAAGAGGAAGAACCGGACTTAATCCCCGATTTTCGGATAATAGTCCCATCATTCGGCATAAATTGTGTTTTGCCGTTAGGATCACCTAAGACGTCGATCGTTACACCGTTCTTTTTCAGGACATAGCCTGTCGTTACATTTGTATTCGTTTCTAGTAACATCAATTCATCATTATAGTATGTTGCAGGAACAATGTCGAAAAAGTCATAAAAGATGGAATCGATATATATATAAGGCATGCCTTTCCAAAACGAATTAATAGGCTGGCTCCACACTTTAGGAGTATTTGTAGCTAAATTGTATTGATGAATCTCAAGTGAGTATCCTGCATTTTCTATAGGCTTAGAAGTATCTCCTACCGGATTGTAGAACAGCTCAATAGCAGTCCGGGTTTTATCCAAGGATAGATACTGGGAAAAATATAGATCCTCTGGCCCTTGAGGATTTGCTATCACTTGGAATATAGTGGCGGATCCGTTCGCCCCAATCACCCAGTAGTATTGAGAAATATCCCCGTTCCATGTCCAAACTGTCCCGTTAAGAGGGATTGGTCCAGTAAAGGTAGAATCTGCCGTACCCGAATAGACTTTAAATGAAGTTTCACCCGGGAACACTGTTGACATGTCATAAGTAATCGGATCTTTGACCCCTTGCTTGGTTCGGATTTGAACCATTCCGTTCGTCGCTAGAGGAGCATTTGTTACCTGAAAATTATAGTTGGCTGTTCCGCCATGCCCGTCATCCGCAGTAATCGTTACCTTGGTACTTCCTGCCTGATTCCCCGGAGTAAGAGTCAGCGTTGATCCGTTAACCTCTGCATTTGCCACACCACTTGATTCAACAGTAGAAGTAAACGTCAGGGCATCCCCGTCAGCATCACTGAACAATTGGGATAGATCGTAGCTTCTTGCATTGGTAACTCCTGCAGTCAACACTTGTTCATAAATGGCAGCTTCTACTTGAGGCCGTTGATTTGAAGATGGGTTAGACGAGCCGGATGACTGGACATTGACCTGAAAGGTAGTTGAAGTTTCCCCTCCGCGACCATCCGTAGTCTTGATTTCTATGCTTGTCGTCCCTGCACTTAGTGCCTGAATTTTCAATTGGTCTCCGGTGATTTCCGCCGAAGCAACAGACGGAACGGAAGAGGTTGCCTTAAAGGTCAACGTATCTCCATCAGGATCTGTAAAAACAGTACCTAAATCGAGTGAGTAAACTTCATCACCTACAGTAAGCGACTGGTCGGCAGGTTTAGTTTCTACTGGATTTTGATTCTGTGGAGGTCCAGCTGTGACGGTGGTTTTGAAAGTTTCGATTACTTCCCCTCCACGGCCATCTGTTGCTTTGATCGATACTAATGTGCTACCGATGGTTAATGGTGTAAGAGTGAGCACATCCCCATAAACGGCAGCAGTCACAACAGTCGGCTCAGAAACGCTATGAACATCGTAGGTTAAAGCATCGTTATCAGGACTGGAGAAGAAATCATTTAAGGACAATTGAATATCGCCTGTATTTATTTCTTTCATCTGATCTGGAATCCCTGTGGAAATCGGGGATTCATTAACAGTAACATCAAAATCAGTAATAACTTCGCCCCCACGCCCATCTTTTGCTGTAAGCTGAATCGTTGCTGTTCCTGAGGAAGCTGCATGGACCGTGGCTATGTTTCCGTTAACGGATACAGCAGCAACTGACGAATCTGAAGATTCTGCCAAAACGTCCACAGAGTCGCCATCAGGATCGTGGAATACTGTAGATAAATCCAAGATAAAGTCTGCTTTGCCTAAAATAAGTGTCTGATGACCCGGCTTCTGGTCTATAACTGGATTTTGGTTAGGTACAGCGGTTACTTCCATTTGAAACGACTGGATTGTGCTTCCCCCATGGCCATCAGATGCCTTAACAGACACTGATGTGCTGCCAATTTTTAACGGTGTAATAGTGAGCGTGTCCCCATTTAATACTGCAGTCGCAACGGAAGAATCAGTAATATTATCAATGCTGTATGACAACGAATCCTGCTCACGATCAGTAAAGAAGTCTTTTAAAGATAATTGAATGTCGCCGGAATTGATTTGTTTCGTCTGATCCGGAATTTGTAAGGATACCGGAGGTTCATTAACGGTAATATCAAAATTGGTTTTGACCTCGCCTCCACGACCATTAGTCGCTTTTAGCTGGATGTTTGCTGTTCCTGAGGAAACTGCATGAACCGTGGCTTGATTTCCGTTAACGGAGACTGTCGCAATGGAAGGATCCAAGGATTCTGCCGAAATGGTCAGTGGTTTGCTGTCCGGATCAAGGAATACCGGGGATAAATCCAGGATGTAGTCCGCATCGCCCACAGTGAGCGTTTGGTTACCTGGCTTCTGATTTACAACCGGATTTTGATTAGGTCCAGCAGTTACCACTAATTGAAATGACTGGCTTGCACTGCCCCCCCGACCATCAGATGCCTTGATAGTAACTTCGGCATGTCCTACAGCTGCCGGAGTTAATACCAATTGATCACCCGTCAGGGTAAAGGTGGCAATGGAAGGATCATCGATCGCAACCTCATAGGTCATGGGATCATTTTCAGAATCTGTAAAATATGATCCTAAAGACAAGGTTACATCGTTGCTTCCAAGCTGTTCGCTTTGATCAGGGATACCCAATGAAACAGGAGATTCATTAACACGGACCTTGAAACTCGTGCCCGCTTTTTTCCCGGCCTGGTCATCTGCGGCGATCGTAATAGTCGCAGTCCCTTTGCCAACAGCCTTGATAAACAGGTTGGTTCCCTCTACTCGGACTGTACTGATTTTTGTACTAGACGACACAGCCGTATATTTGAGCTCAGACTGCTCCTCATCCGTAAAATGCCCAAGCAATTCAATCTGAAGTTCAGAATCGCCCACCGTTATGGCTTGATCGTCATATTTGGTCACTAACTTCGGTGCTGTATTGGTCACAACCGCAGAACGCGAGCTACTGGAAGAGCTTCCGGAAGAAGTTGCAGTGACTCCTGATACTGTCGAAGAGGACACACCTGCTGCAAATGAAGTATTCGTGACTTGGCTGGAGGAGCTTACACTAATATTTGCTCCAGAGTTATTTACTTGTAAATTTGAAATAGTTCCAGCTACCTCCAGACTGACCGGAGAGGAATTGTTCACAGCCAATGTATTAATGGAGGCCTGTCCTGTCAGAGCTACGGGCTGGTCACTGTTGACCGACAATTGCTGAATAGTACCCTGCAACTTTACTTGCTGGGCACCGGTAAGAACATTCAACTTCTGTATTGAAGAGGATGAATCATTTTCAAGCGTTGCATTGGAAGTCAACGCCATCTGATCCACTGTCGAATTTCCTTGAATGACTACATGGACATCCTGTTTGGATACCTCGACATCCTGCAGCCCAGATGCGTCAAACAATACGGTGTTTTGGTCACCACCCTGAATATAAGTTTTTCCTTGTACCGTAAATTTAGAGGCATAGAAATCATGTGCAAGGCTTGATGTAACTGTAAAACTATTTTTGATGTTCAAATTCATAACCGAAATGTAATCACCGTCAATGGATAGATCTCCGTCAATCGAGGAGTTATGACCATCTAATACAAGATTGGCGCTGAATTCGGAAGCTTGCCCTATCGGGGCTTGCCCGCTCGCATGGATGACCAGTTTGGTGATCGATTCAATGGTCCGCTGTGAGGCTACAAATTGAATATCGGCTCCTTTGAGAATCTCCTGGTTAGAGGTTTGCAGGATTCCTTTAACTGAATCCGAAAGTTTATATTCAATCCCGTTAATCCAGGCCTTTCCATCCTCTACTTTTTGGAGTTGGACTACATGATCTTTAGGGAAAAAGGTAGACATCATATACTGAGCTATATCTTGACGTTGAACAGACGATTTAGGTTTGAAACCGGACTGATCCGTCTTCATGGAGCCTGACTGTAAAGCCGTATTAACGTAAGGTCGAGCCCACGGGCTAACCCGATTCCAATCAGTAAGTTTGGCAGACTCCGTGGCGTCAGCTGTAATAGGAAGCCCGGCGGCCCGCATAAGCAGAACCGCTGCCTCCTCCCTGGTTACTACCGCTTTAGGCCTGAATTTGGAGCCATCGTCTCCATTCATGAGCCCTGCACGATGTACAGCCTCAATATAAGGACTCGACCAACTTTTCGAGTCTACATCCGAGAAGCTGCTGCTTGCTGCTTTAGAAGTAGAGAGTTGCAGAGCTTGAGTTAATAGAACCGCCATTTCTTGACGAGTCAACAAATCCATTGGCCGATAAGATCCGGAAGGATCGCCATGCAGAAGCCCAGCTTCAATGGCTTGCAGGATGCTTGTCTTTTGCTCTGAAGTAATATTATTGATGTCTTTAAAAAACAGGCTGGCCAGAGCCACTCCGTTTGATGCATCGCTGGCCGCAGATGCAATTGTCTGCAAAGCCGTTGGAGCAACAAGTGCAGCCAAGGCTAACGTAATCAGCCATTTATTGGGTTTAGAACTCATGATGTTCCCTCTATTCTTTTTATTCATTACGGTGCCTCACTGCTAAAGATACCGATATCATCCGTATAATCGATTCCTTCATCAATCCATTCACTTGCCTCGTAGTGGTCTGCATTTCCATGAGTAATACCGGATTGTCTAGCTAAAGTAGTATGAGGCTGAAACACTGCCGTATCAATCAACTGATCATCGTAATAGAGCAATAAAGTGACAGGTGCTGAATCATCGTTATAAAATCCCATATCCATGAAGTAATCTACATGCGCATCACCAAAATACATGGTATCTCCTATCACAAAAGTAGCTTTACTTGGAATAATAGCACCAGCCTCTTGACTTATTTCGATCGAATCTCCACCGCTACTACGTTCAATTCTAATTTTTGAAGCATCTAACTCCTCAGAACCCGCATTATAAAGCTCAATAATCTGCATCATAGAGTCGCTCTCCCCCCATGCCAACTCGGAGAAGAAAAGTCCCTTCTTTTCTCCAACAGTGACTTGGAAGGACGTTTGAACGGTTCCCCCCTCCCCATCATCTGCGGTGACTGTAACTGTAGCACTTCCCACTGCAAGCGGAGTAATACTCAGTTGGTCACCTGTAACGGAAACAGTTGCTACGCCAGAGTCCGATGAACCAGCGGAATACGTTAGCGAATCCAAATCTTCATCTGCAAAAGTTGAAGCAAGTCCAACAGTTGTATCCATAGCACCTGCTTCTGTAGAAATATCATTAATCGTGCTTTGAACAACAGGAGCGTGATTAACCGCAGGCAAAGGAGTCACCGTTAGAGTAAAATTCGTATCCACCGTGCCTCCATTGCCGTCGTTCGCCGTTACGGTAATCGTGGCGGTGCCCGCGTTCACTGGCGTTATTTTCAGATCGCTTCCGGTTACCGATACTGTCGCCACGCCCGCATCCGTCGAGGTTGCCGTATACGTCAGTGTGTCGCTGTCTTCATCTGCAAATACACCTGCAAGGCTCACCGTCTTAACACCATCTGCGGCTCCCGTCGTGAAATTGCTGATCGACGTTTCCACCGTCGGCGCATGGTTCACAGCTTCCGGGATCACCGGCGTGATCGTTACGCTGAACTGCGTATCTACCGTGCCACCCTTGCCGTCGTTCGCCGTTACAGTAATCGTGGTAGTACCCGCGTTCACTGGCGTTATTTTCAGGTTGCTTCCGGTTACCGATACTGTTGCCACGCCCGCATCCGTCGAGGTTGCCGTATACGTCAGTGCGTCATTGTCTTCATTTGTGAATACACCTGCAAGGCTCACGGTCTTAACACCGTCTGCGGCTCCTGTCGTCACACTGCTGATCGATGTGTTCACCGTCGGCGCATGGTTCACAGCTTCCGGGATCACCGGCGTGATCGTTACGCTGAACTGCGTATCTACCGTGCCACCCTTGCCGTCGTTCGCCGTTACAGTAATCGTGGTAGTACCCGCGTTCACTGGCGTTATTTTCAGGTTGCTTCCGGTTACCGATACTGTTGCCACGCCCGCATCCGTCGAGGTTGCCGTATACGTCAGTGCGTCATTGTCTTCATTTGTGAATACACCTGCAAGGCTCACGGTCTTAACACCGTCTGCGGCTCCTGTCGTCACACTGCTGATCGATGTGTTCACCGTCGGCGCATGGTTCACAGCTTCCGGGATCACCGGCGTGATCGTCACGTTGAACTGCGTATCCACCATGCCACCCTTGCCGTCGTTTGCTGTTACGGTAATCGTGGCGGTGCCCGCGTTCACTGGCGTAATTTTCAGGTCGCTCTCAGTTACCGATACTGTCGCCACGCCCGCATCCGTTGAGGTTGCCGTGTATGTCAGTGCGTCGCTGTCTTCATCTGCAAACACACCTGCAAGGCTCACCGTCTTAACTCCTTCCACGGCTCCTGTCGTCACATTACTGATCGACGCGTTCACTGTCGGCGCATGGTTCACAGCTTCCGGGATCACCGGCGTGATCGTTACGTTGAACTGGCTGTTAATAGTACCTCCCTTGCCGTCGTTCGCCGTAACTGTGATCTTGGTTGTTCCTGCACTCACCGGTGTGACAGTCAGCTGACTTCCATTCACTGATACCGTCGCTACGTTCGTGGCTGAAGTTTCTGCTGTGTAGGTCAGAGCGTCTCCATCAGCATCAGTAAAACTATTTGCCAGATTAATCTTTTTAGGCTCATCTGCTGTACTTAACGTAATATCAGTAAACCCGGCAGTAACGCCTGGCGCATGGTTAGTCACTGATTTTGTTGAACCTCCACCTCCAGAGGAAAATGTCACGCTGCTCGACGTAACTGTAGTCGATTCTTGAACCGTTCTGTCAGCGGACTGAATTTGTCCAATCTGCTTTTGTACTTCGTTGTAATTTTGAATAACTTGTGATACGGATGCCTCTTTAGGCAGCTTAATTGTTTCAACTTTAAAATTCGGGTTCAATGTCACTTTAGCGTTCGCGTTGGCAACTTGAAGCTCCCCAATTGTTCCGGTTCCTTTAATAGAAATACCATTGCCAGAATTCAGAGTAAGATGGTTTACATTGCCATTCAGCTGGATATTAGAAACACCGTTATTAAGCTCGATTATTCCTTTGATATCCCCTTTAATCTGAACACCATCACCTGAAACTCGAAGCAGGCTGCTTTCCGGTAGCCCATTGGTGTTTAAGACAACATCTTTTTGTACGATTTCCAATTGTTGCAGCCCGTCCACATTACGATTGCGCGAATTAAACTTTAAGGTAGCTCCTTTTAGCGCATCTTTATTGGAGTTTCCGATTAAATCTTTCAACTTTCCTTCTATTAAATAGGGAACATTATCAATCGTTACAATGTCTCCATCAATGTTATTAATCGTAGCTGTTTGCTCTTGAGTTTTGAAAATATCCAGCAGGAAAGAAGCAATATCCTCCCTTTTTACTTCACCTCTGGGATTGAGCTTGCTGTCATGAATATCAATTAACCCCAGACGAAGTGCCGTATCTACCGATCCAGCCGCCCATTGGCTTACCGAGGACTGATCTTTAGGCAAAATGCTTGATCCGCCCTCTGCATTAACCCCTCCGACTGCACGAACAAACACAGCTGCCAGTTCTTCACGTGTAATAGGATCGTTCGGACGGAAGTTTCCTAATCCATCCCCTGATAGAAACCCGGCTTTTTGTGCGGCTTCTATATATGGGGCAGCAAATTGTTTACTTTGCACATCTTTAAAAGTAGAAGAACTCGAAATAGGGTCCAATTTTAAAGCTCTGACTAATAATACCGCGAGTTCCTGACGAGTTAATGTTGCTGCAGGGCGAAAAGTTCCTTGAGGATCCCCAGACAAAAGCCCCTGGCTTACAGCTTCTTGGATGGCCGCCATTTTATCACTCGTCACATAGGATATATCTGAAAATAAATTATTGGCAGGCGTTGCAGCGTAAGCAGAAGTACCAAACGTCGCCTGAAGAGCAACAAGCGCAGCTGCCCATTTAAGTGAATAAACCTTCAATCGATTTACCTCCTAATTTACTTTTTGAGTAAAACGTCCCTATTCGATCTTCGAAATATTTTTGCATAATCTAAGATAACAAGGTCACTATATTTGTCGAATAAAATGTGTTTTATTAATCTTTTATTCATATATTTGTCGAAAATAAGTGATTTATGTCGTTTTCAATCAATATACACGAGACCACTGAACCAATTCTGAACAAAGCTTATATGTAATAATGCCTAGTTGTATTAAGTCTCACCTATATTCTTCAAATAACTTATTTCCGCCAGTGATTTATCGGAATCTTTCTTTAAGCACGACTCTTGCTCTATAAAAAAATAATCACAGGCTAGATTCCTGCGATTATTTTTAAATTAAGACAGCCTATGTGAGGTGTGGAATGACGTTTAAAAACGATTAGTTTACCAAGATTAACATCGTCGACAATTGTACAGCTTCATTTAGCACAAAAAAGCAGCAGCTTCACGGATCGTTCCGGAAAAGCTGCTGCTTCCATGTTCTTATTACACTTTGGCACTTGCCAGAGTCAGAAAATACAATTGTTTCACGTTAGTTTAGGACTTACAATCCGTAGATAATAAAAAAGCTAGGTTTACGAATTATGGGCATAATCCGTAAACCTAGCTCATGACGATTCTTACTTAAGGTTATATTTTTTGTTAAAGCGATCCACACGTCCACCAATATCCACGTTTCTTTGTTTACCAGTGAAGAACGGATGAGAAGCGGAGCTAGTATCTACACGGATAACCGGGTATGTGTTGCCATCTTCCCATTCCATCGTTTCTTGCGAATGTTTAGTAGAAGCACTAAGGAAAGAGAATCCACAGCTAGGGTCCAAAAAGATAACTTTATTCAATGTTGGATGAATATCTTTTTTCATTTGTCTCACCTAATCTTTCATATAGTTTTAGTTTTAAATTCAAACGTACTGGCGCAATGCTCCATCAGTCGGCAAAAGGAACGGTTATGTCTCAGAAAAAAAGACGACAGATCCTAACGGTTGTGCTCAAGTCTCGTAAACGACAAGCAAACGATGCCGTATATATCGCATCGCCCATTGCACGAACGCTCCGTATCTTTCGTCAGCCTTCATCGTTATATAAGCATATAGTGAATGGTCCTCCAGCTCGTCCCGAATGCTGACCTCAGCTTGGGAGAACTCGGCTACCATGTGCTTTCGATTCAAAAGGCAAAGCGTGCCATGTAGCTCAGCATCTATCACTACAACCATGAAAAGAAGCCGTTCTCTTAGGTGCTAGCTTTAACTTTGGACGCTCTATCCACTGGACTAATTCAAGTTTTCGCCGGTTCCATAACGCAGGCTTTTTGCAAACTTACAGGCTCCGCTCAGGAAGCAGAATCATTCAGGTTGCTATGCAGCAAACCATAAATTATCTAGTTTCACGATGAATCGTGTACTTTTTCAAACGCGGAGAGTATTTTTTCATTTCAAGACGCTCCGGATGGTTTCTTTTGTTCTTGGTTGTTGTATAGTTGCGATCACCGGATTCGGTGCATGCCAAGGTAACAATAACGCGCATTATTCTTCCTCCTTAATTGGAATACATGGTATACAATTACAATAGTAATTTTTACGATTAGTTCTATTCTATAATTCATGTTCCGCTTTGTCAACCTTAGAGGCTCGGTTTGTTGCTTCTTCTACCGTGTTCCAGCGATTACGGTACTGTGCAAGCTTCGGGTGAAGCTCCAATGGTTCACTCGAAAGCACCAACCTGACGGTTCTAATCCATTCTCCAAAGGATGCATAGGAAGCACACAAATTTGCAGTTTCAGGACGCATGTACAAAAAAAGCGGAGCTGTATACTTTTCCGCCAAAAAACGAATGGCTGCTTCAATAGGCGTATATTTTTTTCGCTTACCTTCCCAGTTCTCAATCACTACAGCGCTCAAAGCCTGTTCTCGTTGCCACTCTCCCAGTTCATCGACTCGCTTATAATACGAGCGTACCGGCTGCTTCCACATTCTTCTGACCGTTTCTTCATGTAATGGATACAGTACTAGCTTTGTAAAAGATAGTGCAGCTCCCGTTTCAGCAAAAAGCTCCAGCTCACTGGTTGTAATCTGCTCAAATGTATCATAGTAAATGATAGTCCCTTTATGCGTCTCGATCGGCGGCTCATAACCATAGGGTACATATTGAAGGTTTCTTGTCATACTAGGCACTCCGTCCTTCCAAGATAAACTTTTCCTTCTATTATTATACCCTTGTTATGGCATGAGCTTACATACAATGTTTATCTTATTCGACAGCAGGTGTATTACCTCGTGCCCCCCGCCGGAACTGCAACGCGTAAAGCCCCATCGTCACTAGGGCAATCAGCGCAAGCACCGTAAATATATTACTAAAGTTGAATACCTCGACATTAGATACGACAGGATTCAAATGAAAAGATGAAGAGCTATCCAACGTTTTGCCCAAAATACTGGTTGTCATCGCCCCGGCAATAAAATTCAACAGGGATAACAGCCCCATTCCAACACCAATCTGGTCTTTCGACAACGTCCGAGAAATCGTGTTGGACATGGCAATTTGCATAAAGGTCTGGCCTACATTTCCGAAAATAAGTAAAAACAAAATCAGATACGGAGACGCGCCTACAAACGTAGACAAGCTGATAAAGCAGATAAATAATAGCGATACGGCTGTATACACCAGCAACGAATTCCCTTTGCTATCGGCCAAACGCCCCCCTTTTTTTCCTAATAGTGCTGACGCGATAGCGGCAGGAAACATAATCAGCCCAATCGTTGCCGGTGTAAGCTGGTTGAGACTGTTTAGAAACTGTGGTGCCAAGTACGGCAATCCAAAGCTAATCCCCGTCCCTAAAAAAGCGATGAGAAGCCCGTATGAATATTGCTTGTTACGGAACAGCTTCGGCTGGATGAACGGATCGTGGGCAGTATGAATGCGCCATATAAACAGTGCAAATAACACTACACCGATCAGAAAAAACATCATATTGGCTTGTGAAATGGAAAGCAACAAGCAGGCCACTGTTCCACCTAGCAACAATCCACCAAGAAAATCGAACTTCTGATCCTCTCCTCGTTGATCGTCCAAGTATTTACGAAAGAATGGCAAAGCGATCAATGGCAGCATGGAAATGACGAACAAAAAACGCCAGCTCGCAAAACCTGTAATCAAACCCGAAATAATGGGAGCCAGTGCAGTACCTAATGCCAAGCCGATTGCGGTGACGCCCAGAGCTCTCCCTCTTTTTTCAGCCGAAAAATAGCGAACAGGAACGATCATAGCGGTTGCTGGAATGACAGCAGCCCCTGTGGCCTGAAGCAAACGAGCTACAATTAACATCCAAAATTGATTGGCTAACAGCCCAATAAGCGAACCAAGTGCAAAAAAGATAATCCCAAATGTCAGTAAATCCTTGAGACGATACTTATCTGCCAGCTTGCCGTAGGTTACAGAGCCCACTGCATACACAATCATATAGCCGGTCAGCAGCCAGCTTACATCGGAGGCACTAATGTGAAACTCCTCGCGAATTACAGGCATCACTACATTGAACATAAAGGCATTCATCACTGAAAAAACAAGTGTGAAAGCCAACACACGCATAAGCTTATCCGCATTGGGATAAGTATGTTCTTTTATCATATGGTTTCTCCCTCTCCTATACATATCTTATCTAGGTGACATTTTATAGTCTATGGATACCCTATCCGGACAAAATTTTTCTAGTTATCTGCTTCAACGCAAGCATTTGCAGCATGGTAATCATGAAGAATTTTTTTGAGTAAACCGCGCAGCGCTTCTGATTCTTGGGCAGATAATGTTTTGCCTACAGAGCTTTTGATTTGCTCTATGGTACGTTCAGCTACCTTGTGAATCTCCAAGCCTTGCTTGGTCAAATAAATTTGCTTCATTCGCGCGTCTTCCGGATGACATTGGCGTACTGCCCAGTTTTTCTTGACGATTCCGTTAATCAGGCTGGTAACGCTTGATTTATCAATAAGCAATAGCTTTTCCAAATCCGTATTGGTGATTCCAGGCGACATCGCCAGTATGTAGAGCGTCTGCGATTGCGGGGAGGTAAGCCCCAAAGGACGGAGTGCGGTTTCAATCTCACGCCGGACGGTGGTAAAAATCCATTTAATTAAATACATCGTGCTTTCTTCCTCCCAGGGAAGACAAACGGGATACACCTCACTTCCCATTTTAATGTTAACCTCCATTTCCATTGAATTTTAATAGTTTGAATTCCAACTAATTTTAATCAGTTGCCTACTTGGTGTCAATACTTTTATAAAATGATCATCTACTGATGTCCAGTGAATTTTAATTTACAAATACATTCTATATAGAAATTTGTATATAACAAAAGACGAGCCCGGGAAGGAACTCGTCTTTTGCCGTTTTATAGTTGCTTAGTTCGCAGCCTTTACTTGAACCAGCGGATAATCTTTTCCATCTACAGTAACCGTGCTAGCATCATTCAGCTCCAGCCGTTGCCAAATGGTCAACAGCGTACGATAAGGATACTTGTCGAGGTCATATTCCGTTGTCCCTGTACCATCGCCGGATGTGCTACTTGTTGCTTTATCGGTTGCCGTGCCGCCACCCTCAGTCTTAACCTCTGAAGTTGTGCCTTGACCCGTATTGTCCGTCACCGCCCCAGTCTGATCCGTGCTTTTTCCACTGGCTGTAATACTCTGAGTTGTGGAACCACCGTCTGTAGACTCTTTGTTTGCTGTCTTGCTTTTGGTGGTAGAGCCCTCAGTGTTAACGTCACTGGACGAACCATTGTTAGCTTTACTGGCTGCTTCCTTATCGTTCTGTTCCGCAAGCGTAAAATTTTCGTATGAGTGCTCCTGTTGATCCGCGCCGACAATGACGAGTTTTTTGGGCTTAAATTCTGCCTGTTCTGCCGGTGTTTGAAACGCAAACAACAGCTTGATCATTTTCGTAGTAGACTTGGTGTTAGGTATATGGGTCACAATCGCCGTAGGCTCCTGTTTTACGGGCACTGTAGGCTCTACAGGCTGTTGCACAGGTTTTGGAGCAGCGACAGGCGTAGGCGTGTCAACAGATCCAATAACCCCAGTAACTTTCAGGCCGCCTAGCGTACCTGCAATGACAATCAGCACAATTCCGGAAATGACCCCGCCTTTGCGAAAACGACGAAGCGTTTTGACCAATGGCGTGTCTGTCTCACGCTTTGCTGCCTGATAGAAATTTTTAAAAACAGGCTTAGCTGGTTCAAAATATTGGCGCCACAGCGTCTTTTTATGCAGCCCTTCTCGTCCTTCCTTTTGGAAGAATAAAAGCAACGCACGCCGATAGGCTGGTTCAAAACCGCCACGTGGAGTAGAAAACTCAGGGTGCTCCTCCGACCAGCGGATAAAGCGGTACATCGTATCGTTATCCTTCGCCCATTTGCGAATCGAACTGACCAGGCGGGCAAAATCCATTATTCCTTCTCCTGACCCATCAGAACGATAGAAAGCTGGCAATAGACGGGCAAAATGCCCTTCTGCAAGCTGCTGGGGCAGCCAACTGTAAGCCCAATCCTGTACTTTTTGGACTTCGCCTGGCTCCAGACCGTCCAGCACTGATGGTTCCGGGTCTTCTGTGTTAAACCAATCATAAGCCGCAATCAACCGCACTGCTTGTCCCTTGAGAGGAGCAGGCAACTTCCCAACCCACTGTACCAAATCGGACCGTGTAAAAAACGGAATCTGTACGACCTGATCGGGTGATATCTCTTTTAGCTCTACTTCTGTGAGCAAATACCGATCCGATGCTTCCTGCAAGCGCTCTGTCAATCCGGATTGCTCTAGCGGAGACAATGTGCCTACGGCAGAACTACTGTCCCATTGACGCAAGCGCTGGTGAATGGCAGCCACAGCCTCTACCGGCTTTCTCTCAGCACGCAGCTTGCCCATCAACGCAGATTCGGCCAAAAGCTGAAAATCGGCATTCGACGACACTTCGATATACCGACTGCCCCATTCATGCACCACGGCCAGCAAACCCTTAACATCAGTCGTTCTTTTCATCTGGCTGTCCATATAGGGAATGAACAGCATTTTGGTAAGTGCCGGATTGCCCAGTACCTTCGTAAAATAAGCCTTACCTAATGACGGATTCTCTTCAATCGTATGATAAATATACGTGACCGCTTCTGTATTCCTAGCGGAATAAGCGTTGTTTAGTGAACGGATTAAATATTCCACTAATCGATTTTCGCTGCTGCGTGCATGGACTTTATAATAGTCCTTGAAGCAATCAACCAGTCCTACCTCTGGAATGTGTCCATCCTTCACCCGATCAAACTCATGGTCAAAAAAGGACAGGAACAGATCATTCAGCCGCATTTTTCGTGGTAGCGCATCGGATGGTGATAAATAATCAGTCAAGCTTCGTAACACAGCGATCCGTTGCTCGTTGTATAATGAGCGCTCTCCCTGCTCAATTCTGTACAACGTAATGAGTTCATGATAGCTGGAAGGCATGAGTTCACGACCTGCCTCCATGCCTGTCAGCATTTGCTCGGCAAATTTGAGAAAATCGTCCGGTGACCCGCCATTCAGCAGTGTACGCACAATCCAGTCAAAATACGGCTGTTTCACCTGCTCTGCATCCACATTAAGTACTCGACTATGATTAGACAGGTCAAATACAAAGTCCTTTTCCACATTCCGATCACCGGGACGTAGACTGAAAGGCTCCACGAACATTAAGTGAATGCCTTTTCTGCTGTTCGGTTCCTGCGCATATGTAAGAAATCCGAGTCTGTTGCGAAATGCATAAGGCAGTGCCGCATACAACACAACCAGCAGCTGCTTGGCTGAAGATCCTACCGCTTCTGCTGGAACATTCAACGCTACATATACCTTTTTGCGCCCCGCGGCTGACATCATGACTGCGTATAAAAGCTGCTTGAATACGTCTTCGCTCAACTGCAATTGAGCCAGCACTGCAGACGGATCAACAGCAGGAAATACACTTCCGCCTGGGAGACGCTCTAATTCCGGTAATTCGGTTCCCTGCTCAATATCGTAGGTATCGACAAACGAGGTGTTCAGCCACTGCTTATAATCAGATGGAGACTCACCATGTCCGGCCGGAATTACATAGTTGTGCGTAAAAAAGGCACTCCGCAACCCAGTGAAATCCGCTGCTTTATAAATACTGCGCCCAAGCACTACATCTCCTGACTCCGTCCGTACCAGATGTAATGCTTCCGGATAGACAGTCTCCTGCTTCTCACCACGTGCCGTCAGAGCAGCAGGCGCATCATACACACATAAAGGATGCAGCACTTTTTTTATAAAGGATGCATCCAGTCCTTTGGAATTAGCTACTGTATCGAAGCCTTCCGTAGAACGGAAAATACCGCGCCGTTCCCGTGTGTACATCTGCTGCTGTATCATATGAGAGGTAGATAAACTCACTGTGATTCTCTCCCCTCAATGTACTTCAACTTATAAAGTAGCCAGATGAATGGCTCATCTACACGAATCGGACTAACTAACCCCTGCAGCTTTTGGTCCACCGGATTGCTGCCCAAAGCGGAAACTGCGAAATAGGCCGTATCTGTAAAATATACATCCATCGTGCCCTTGAACGGCTTATCCACCTTCTCGATAAAGCGTCGAACTTCGCCATCAATGTTGGCGAACTCATCCAAATCCATGTATTTGCGATGTTCCATTGGATTAAAAATATTGCTGTTATTCTTGATATATGTGCCTTCTTCATCTGCCAATGCAGTAAGCATATCGCTTTTGGTCAGGACCACAGCGGTTGGAATGTCCGTCTTGCCTTTGTCCTGGTATGCAATAAAGTCACCGAACATCGTAAGTACGACATCACGCGGTTCATCATATTGCGAGACAAACTCACCAGGCTTATCGCCAAGATTAATCTTGATCCGTTCCCGGATAGAACGAATTTGCAGGGGATCGACCATGAACAGAATACCCGCAGAATTCTTAATATGCTGCCCGTGCAGTCCCAGATAGTCCTGATCGACCATCCCCTCACCGGCCACATCAAAAAATACCAGTGTCAACGGTGGCTTTTCCTCATCCTTAAATACAAACTGGAAAATAAAAGGCTCCTGCATCTTTTCTTTTTGCGTCGATGTAAGCAGATCGCCTCGTTCAAACAGCGGTTCCTCATACATAGTGCGGAACTTGCGGCTGATCTCTGCATTGAGCGGCATGCAAGCTGCGTCAAAATGATCGGCCGTCACATGCTGAAGCGTGTGAATCAGCGAGGTCATGTATACAGATTTCCCCGCCTGCGAAGCCCCAATAATCGAAATAATATTGCTCGGCACCTTGCCTGCGGTCACAGGCAGCTCGTTATGGCAGTGTGGGCACAGTCGGTGACGTGTCAGCTCACCATAACGGTCCGTCAGACCTGTCAGCACGTGATCTGAATACAAACGATGTTCCTCAGGTACATCATGGGGATGAAGAATTGCCTCCATATCATGTACACTATCCAAGCCAAAACGCTCCCGATATTTGTTCAACAACTCATCTTCGCCCAAAGCGTAATCCTCATCATCTTCACGGTGATGAGAAGCACGGAATACCACTTCCTCTGGGGAAAACTTACTAAAGCAATAAGGGCATACAATATCATAGAATAAGGGCCGTGGTTCGGCCTGTGGCTTTCTTCTGAATAAATTGCTAAGAAAACTCATCGGTTGTGGCCTCCTTTCATTCAGGGACTAATTCATAAATCGTGCCATACTTCTGACCGTCCGTAAAAAACAGCCGCACATATTCATCTCCCCCCACCTCAATAGCGGGTAAAACATTCCGTCCTGCGGCAAAGGGTGCGGTGAACGGATACAAGGTTCCATCGTCTCGGTCTGCCGGATAGCCACCTCGCTTCTTCACGTAGCAGAGCGCCTCCTGCGGAACAGGGACTTCGGCTGTCACCTGAATCTGGACTGTTTTGCGGCTGCGAAACCAGCTCTTTTTATGGTGAACCGCATATTTGATTTTAGCCCTCCCCGTACTTAACTCCAGCTGGTTGGCTCCGTCTTGCTGACGGATTACAAAAGTGTCATCATCCTCCCGAACAGCCGGATGCACGGTATACCGCACACGTCCAATACCTTCAATCCGGTCACGATAGCTACCAGCAGCCTTGTATTCCTCACGAGTAAAAAGCTTTAGGTCAGAAATCGACGCTTCACTATGCCCTTTCACGCCTGCATCGGCTGATTGTTTGGCAATATACACCACGGCTACGCCTT